>JAAXVP010000476.1 GCA_013335435.1 Thiobacillus sp.
TCGACTGGGGCGAGCAACCCACCGAACCCGTGGCGGCGGCCATACCCGAGGCCTGCGCGCGCATCCGCGGCCTGATCGACGAGTGGCGGCGACATGGCACTGCCTGACATCCCAGTCATATCCGAACAAGGCGATCTCACCGGCAATGCGCGTGCCCTGCTGGGCGAAATCGAGACCCTGCTCGACAGCCTGCTGCGTACCGGCGATGGCGGTGTCGTGGACATCCGCGGCCTGCCCCTGACCGAGGCCGACCGGCATTGGCTGATGGCGCAACTCGGCCAGGGCGAGGTTCTGATCCATCTCGATATCGGTGGCCGCTCCCGCATCCAGGAAACCGCCTTCCCCGGTGTCTGGTGGATCGAGCACCGCGACGAAAACGGCCGCCTGGCCAGCGAGTTCATCCAGGTCGCCTATGTCCCAGAACTCATCTCGGCCCATCCGGACGATGTCGAAAGCGGACTCGACCATCTCCGAAGCCGGATCGCCGACCTGTCCTGACCTGCGTTCGCAAGGAGGAACCGAACCATCATGCGTGAAAACCGGATACTGGACACCCTGGCCGGCCAAGGCATCACGCGCCGCGCCTTCCTCAAGTATTGCGCCACGCTGGCCTCCCTGATGGCCCTGCCGCCCTCCGCCGGCAAGGCCTTCGCCGAGGCCCTGGCGCAGGCGCCGCGGCCGTCGGTGATCTGGCTGCCGTTCCAGGAGTGCACCGGCTGCACCGAGGCCATCACCCGATCGCATTCGCCCAGCATCGAGGGCATGATCTTCGACATGATCTCCCTGGACTACCAGGAGACCCTGATGGCCGCCGCCGGCCACCAGGCCGAGGCGGCCCTGCACGCGGCCATGGAACGCAACCACGGCAAGTACATCCTGATCGTCGACGGCTCGGTGCCGCTGGGCCTGGACGGCGCCTATTCGTGCATCGCCGGACGCAGCAACCTGGAGACCCTGAAGGAAGTGGCGGCGGGCGCCGCCGCCATCGTCGCCATGGGTTCCTGCGCGGCCTACGGCGGCCTGCCCAAGGCCAAGCCGAACCCGACCGGGGCCGTGGCGATCTCCGACGTGATCAGGGACAAGCCCATCGTCAACATCCCTGGCTGTCCGCCCATTCCGGTGGTGATGACCGGTGTCCTGGCCCACTTCCTGACCTTCGGCGCGCTGCCCGAGCTGGACAAGCTGGGCCGGCCCAAGGCCTTCTACGGCGAGACCATCCACGACCGCTGCTACCGGCGGCCGTTCTACGACCAGGGCAAGTTCGCCAAGACCTTCGACGACGAGGGTGCGCGCAAGGGCTGGTGCCTGTTCGAGCTGGGCTGCAAGGGGCCGGTGACCTACAACGCCTGCGCCAGCGTGAAGTGGAACGACGGCACCTCCTGGCCGGTGGAGTCCGGGCACGGCTGCCTGGGCTGTTCCGAGCCCGACTTCTGGGATGCCGGCGGCTTCTACAAAGCGCTGTCGATACCGACGAGCGAGGTCACTCGGACCGCCGCAGCGGCCGTCGCCGCGGGTGCCGTCATCGGCGCCGCGGTGGGGCTGGCCAACCGCGCGAAGAAGTCCGGTGCGGCTGCGAAGCACCAAACCGTTACCGTCGACCAATTGGGTGAAAAGTGATGGCAAGCTCAATGGATTTCCTGCTCTGGGTCAGGGGGCCTGTATTCGACGTCGCCCTGGCGATCTTCCTGATCGGCGTGGTTGCCCGCCTGTTGGAGGTCCTGCTGCTCGGCCGCAAGAAGCTCCACTCGGAGCCGAAGGGCGGTGTGTTCTTCAAGAACGACTTTGTGATCTTCGACGAGGCACACACGGTTGAGAGTGTGGCGACTCGGCACATCGGGGTGAGCACTTCAAGCGGCCAGATTCGGTTCGCCCTGAACCGACTCTACAAT
>JAAXVP010000477.1 GCA_013335435.1 Thiobacillus sp.
CAGGAAGCGGTCCACGGCCTCGCCCTCGTAGACTTGCAGGCTACCGGGGGCCTGGCCGATCTCGGCGGCATCGACCACGACCAATGACTCCGCCTCGCCGATGGGACCGGCCAGGGTGAAGCTGAGGGTACCGCCGTCGACCAACACGATCTCCTCGTCGTCGGGGGAAATGTCCTTGGCCATGGCTTGGATGACATGTACACCGACACCTTCATCCGACAGCAGCGTATTGCCTATGCCAAGGATCAGAATTTTCATGCATTCACGCTAGCAAGGCATGACATTAAGGCCAATTGGAAACTTCAATAAACAGACTTAATTATCCAAAAAGTTTTATTAATACATTAATGTTTGCTGATATTCTGTTTATTGGAAAAATCATCCGGGCCTCGCCTATACTCCCGCCATGTGTCTAGCCATTCCCATGCAAATCGAAGCCATCGAAGGCTATGTCGCCCGTTGCCAAGCCAAGGGTGTTTATCGCGACGTCTCGCTGTTCATGATGCAGGACGAGATGCCCAAGGTCGGCGACTACGTCATGGTCCACGTCGGCTACGCCATCCAGACCATGACCGAGGCCGAAGCGCGCTCGTCGTGGGAACTGTTCGACGAGATCCTCTGCGAGAGCGACAGCCCGACCGAACATGCATGAGTTGTCCGTCGCCCAGGCCCTGGTCGAACAGGTCGAGGACCTGGCCAGACAGCACGGCGCCAAGGGCGTCCATCTGATCCGGGTGCGTGTCGGCCCGCTTGCCGGCGTGGTCGGCGATCTGCTCGCCACCGCCTTTCCCCTCGCCGCCGCCGGCTCCATCGCCGAACCGGCCCAGCTGGAACTGGTCGCAGCGGGCATCCGCGTCCGCTGCCGCAGCTGCGGCGCCGAGACCGAGGCGCAGGCCAACCGCTTGCTGTGCGGGGCCTGCGGCGATTGGCAGACCCAGGTCGTTTCCGGCGACGAACTGATCCTGGAAACGGTCGAACTGGATATACCGGAATCCATCGGAGACTGAACATGTGCGACACCTGCGGCTGCAACGTCACCCCGGGCAATGTGAAATTCGCCTACAAGCCGGTCGAACCCGGCGCCACCACCATCTCGGTCCTGCAAGGCCTGCTGAAGAAGAATGACGACCAGGCCGACCATAACCGGGCCCATTTCGACGCCCGCGGCATCCTGGCGGTGAACCTGATGTCCTCGCCCGGCTCCGGCAAGACCGCCCTGCTCGAGGCCACCATCAAGGCGCTCAAGAGCGAGTTCAACATCGCCGTGATCGAAGGCGACCTGGAGACCGAGAACGACGCCGACCGCATCCGCGCCCAGGGCGTGCCGGCCCACCAGATCGTCACCGGCACCGCCTGCCACCTGGATGCCCACATGGTCCACGACGCCTTGCACCACATGGACCTGGCCGGCATCGACCTGCTGTTCGTCGAGAACGTCGGCAACCTGGTCTGCCCGGCCAGCTTCGACCTCGGCCAGCACGCCAACGTCGCCCTGCTGTCGACCACCGAGGGCGACGACAAGCCGGCCAAGTATCCAGTCATGTTCCGGGGTGCCGACGCCGTGGTGATCAGCAAGACCGACCTCCTCGCCGTCCTGGACGACTTTTCCCCGGACAAGGCCGAGCGCCATGTCCGCGAGCTGGCCAACCCGGCCCCGGTGCTGCGCCTGTCGGCGCGCAAGGGTGACGGCATGGACGCCTGGCTGGGCTGGCTGCGCGAGCAGCTCGCCGGCCAGCGCGCCCGCGTCGCGGCCGGCGCCACCCGGCGCCCGGCCATCCAGCCTGAAGGCGCCCTGATGCACGGAGCGCAAGGATGAACGAGGCCCAGGCCTGGCTGGACAAGATGCGCGCCCTGGAATTGCCGGGCAAGGTCAAGATCATGAACG
>JAAXVP010000212.1 GCA_013335435.1 Thiobacillus sp.
CTTCGATGAGCTGGTCGGTGCTGCGGCGGGTTTCCTGGTCGAGACGCGTGGCGAGGCGGGTCATGGCCTGTTCCCGGGGTGACGTGCCATCGTCCTTTCCGATGCCGACAGCCTTGCCGATGCCACGCAGGGAAGACATGAAACCGGCGTCGTCGAGGTTTTCTTCATCCTGCGCGCTGCGGGCCAGAAACCGGGCGAGTATGTTCAGCGAGGCTTCGAAGCTTTCCATGCGCCGGCTGCGCCAGGCTCCCTGCAGGGCTTCGAAGCTGGCCTGTTTGTCCGCCGGCAAAATGGCTGCGATGGCATTCAGCAGTGCGAATTCCTGCACCCAGCAGCGGGCGAAGGCGTCGAGGGTGAGCACGCCGCGTACGAAAGGGTGATGGGCGACGTGTTTGCGCCAGCTTTCTTCGTCGGCCTTGTCGAGGACGCCAGGGCGGGGTTCGCCGATCTGGTTGAGGAGCACCAGTACCGGTTTGCCGATCCACGCCAGGATTTCCATTTCCGGCTCGACGTAGCCGGCGTCGCGGGGTGTTTCGGAGGCATTGACGAGGTAGAGCACCACGTCGGCCTCGTCGCGCACATTGCGGATGGCCTGCTGGCTCGACCAGAAGGGGCGGTCGCGCCAGCGGTCCCACACTTCGGAGAGCAGCCAGCCCAGCGGGTTCCCTTGCAGGCGCAGGCGCTTGACGAGGCGCGCGCTGTCGCCGAAGCCGGGTGTGTCCCACAGGTTGAGCGCATGGCCGTCGGGCGTCTCGATCATGCGGTGGCATTCGGCCAGCGCGGTGACGTGGGCTTCGTCGCGAATCTCGCCGACGTCGCGACCAAGCAGGCTGCGGGCGAGGGTGGTCTTGCCGGCGTTGGTGTGGGAGACGAGGCTGAGGTTGATGAGGGTCACCGGGGGCCTCCTGGGCGGGCGCTGTGATCAAGGATATGGCTCAGGGTTTCGGCCAGGGCGCCGGGATCTGTGTCGGTGAGATCCACGAAGGTGACTGTGACAGCGTGCTTTTCCAGTACGCGGGTCCATGCCCGGCGACGTTCTTCCTGGCGCTTGGGCTGGGCGTCGAAGCGGGCCTTGAAGCCGGCTTCATCCACCAGTGCGGCCAGTGGCGTGCCGGTCGGAAGCCGTGTCGCCAGGGCGGCGAGGAAAGCGCCGTGGTTCTCTTCCTCCGGTGTGGCGGTGAGGCTGAACAGGGCGAGAACCAGCGATGGTGGCGTGTCGGGCAGGGCGCTTGGCGGTAGTGCGTCCTCGTCGCCGAAGGCCAGTGGCGGGGCGACGCTGAGGCTGGCCCGGGGGCCGAATTCCCGCGTCACACCTTCCTGCAGGAGCAGCATGGCCGCGGGTGACACAGCGTAGCTGTAGGGCAGCACGTGCACCCGCGCCTCGCGGCCGGAGAAGCCGCGCTGCAGGCGCTGGAAGTAGGCATCGCCGAGGGGCAGCGGAAAATGGTTCTGCATGCCGCGGGCGCGCAGCCCGCTGATCAGCGCCAGTAGCGCGCGGGGCAGCACGACAGTGAAGGCCAGGGTGAGTGCGAACAGGTGGATCCACGGGGCGGCGTTCTCGCCGTGGCCCGCCGGCAGGCGGAGGTTTTCGAGGTGTTGCGCGTCGGGGATCGGTACGCCGCCGAGCTGGGCTGCCGGACCGAGGAGCAGGCGGAGCCCCTGATGCACCTGGCTGGCGTCGAGGAAGGTGCTTTCCCAGCCGGCCCGGTAATCCAGCACCAGCCCGCGCATGTACAGTGCGGCGATGGCGCCGAGGGCGAAGGCCATGGCGGACAGGTGCAGCACCTGGCTGACCCGCTGCAGGGTCAGCGGGGCCGAGGCCTGTGCCCAGTCATTGCGGAATACCGTGAAAGGCGAGGCGGGGGCGGCCGTTGCCAGCGTTTCGCCGAGGCTGCCGCCCAGCCTGGCGACAGCACGCCGCAGGGCGCCCGGGCGGGCCGGGGTGCGGCGGAAGGGACGGGTCAGCCCTTCGACGAAAATTGTCAGATAAACAAGCAGGTTCCAGGCGATCAGTCCGAGCAGCGGAAAGGCCAGCAGGTTCACGTAGCGTGACGGCCCCACCGCATCCATCAGGATGCCCAGCGCGAAGGCCACCGCCACCATCAGGCTGCCGACCCATGGGCGCCAGTTGCGGCCCTCGGCGAGACGCCGGAGCTGGCGGTCCCGGTCGGCGAGGCGTTCGACGGCCAGCGCCCCGCGACGGGCGAGGAAGCGGTCGGCATCGGCTTCTGAGCCGACCACTTCGGCGGCGGCCCGGCTGGCCCAGGCGGCGTCGGTATCGTTCCAGGGCTTGTCCGGGCTGTCGGTGGTTTCGAGGGCGCGGACGAGGATGACGTGGCGGGCGGCGGCTTCGTTCATGCCCGCGAGTGTAGTACATGCTCCCGGCGTGGGGACGGAGGCTTCACCCGATCATCGACTGAGCGCCGCTAATGCGGCAGGCTGAGCTCCGCGGGTGCGACGCCGGAGCGCGCCTGCACAAGGCGTCGTGTCATGGCGTCCGCCTCAAGGGGGCGGCTGAACAGGAAGCCCTGTACTTCATGGCAGCCAATGCCGGCCAGGAAGTCCATCTGGGCCGGGGTTTCCACGCCTTCGGCGATCACCTTCAGCTTGAGTGACTGACCCATGCGCACGATGGCTTCGGCGATGGCCCGGTCTTCCTCGTCGTCGGGGATGTCCTTGACGAAGGAGCGGTCCACCTTGAGCTTGCTGACCTGGAAGCGCTTCAGATAGGCCAGGCTCGAATAGCCGGTACCGAAGTCGTCGATGGCCACCGAGATGCCCAGTGCCCGCACGTAGGCGATTACCTCGATGAAGCGTGCTGCGTCCTTCATCAAGGTCGACTCGGTCAGTTCCAGCTCGATGCTGGCGGGCTTGGCGCCGGTGTCGCGCAGGGCGGCGGCCAGCGTGGCGGCAAAGTCGTCCCGGTACACCTGAACGGCGGAGACATTCACGGCCACCTTGAGGGGATGTCCGGCATCGCTCCATGTCCGTGCCTGACGGCAGGACTCGTGCAGGGCCCATTCGCCCATCGGCAGGATCAGGCCGGTTTCCTCGGCGAGGGGAATGAACTGGGCCGGGCTGACGTCGCCGAAGCGCGGCGAGTGCCAGCGCATCAGCGCCTCGGCGCCGGTCATGCGCTGGTCATCGAGCGCGAACTGGGGCTGGTAGACGAGGCGCAGCTCACCGGCGGACAGGGCATGGCGCAGGCTGGTGGCGAGGGCGAGGCGTTCTGCCGAGTCGCGGTTCATGCCTTCGTCGAAAAAGCTGAACGTTCCGCGCCCCTTGTCCTTGGCGTGATACATGGCCATGTCGGCCTTCTTCATGAGGGTGTCGAAGTCAGTGCCATCGGTCGGGGCGACGGCGATGCCGAGGGTGCCGGTGGAGGTGAGTGCCTGGCCACCCAGCTCGAAGGGCGCCTCCAGGGCGCGGCAGAGTTTCTCGGCCAGGGCCGCAAAGGAGCGGATCGACTCGTCGCCTTCGACCAGGATCATGAACTCGTCGCCCCCCAGGCGGCTGATCGTGTCGCTGCGGCGCAGGCAGGTGGTGAGGCGGCGGGTCACGGCAATCAGCAGTTCGTCGCCGACGGCGTGGCCGAGGGTGTCGTTGATGCGTTTGAAGTGGTCGAGGTCGAGGAAGTACATTGCCAGCGTCCGGTGCTCGCGGCTGACGCGCCGATGCATCTGCTCGAAGCGATCGCGCAGCAGCACCCGGTTGGGCAGGCCGGTGAGGGCGTCGTGGTGCGCCATGTACTGGATCTTTTCCTCGGCCGCCTTGCGCACGCTGATGTCGCTGAAGGCCGCCACGTAGTGGGCCACGCTGCGGTCCGGGTTGCGCACCATGCGGATCGTCAGCCACTTGGGGTAGAGCTTGCCGCTCTTGTGGCGGTCGATGATTTCTCCTTCCCAGCGGTCGTCCCGCTCGAGGGTTTTCCAGATGCTGCGGTAGAAGTGGCTGTCGTGCTGGCCGGACTTGAGGATGCCTGGGGTCTGGCCGAGTACCTCGCCGGCCTCGTAGCCGGTGATGCTGGTGAAGGCGGTGTTGATGCTCACGATGCGGTTGTCGGCATCGGTCACCATCAGTGCTTCGTTGCTGTGATTGAAGACCAGTTGGGCGAGCTCCAGCTGAGCCTGTTGTTCGCGCTGGCCGGTGACGTCCGTGAAGACCCAGATCGAACCTTCGAGGGGCGCCCGGGCATCCAGCGGGCGGCCGGAAAGACGGATCCACAACGGGCTGCCGTCCTTGCGCACCATGCGTGTGTTGCCTTCGCTGTAGCCACTGGTGGCCAGTTCGCCGTAGATCCGGCCGCCGACATCGAGGTAGTCGGCCCGGCTGGGGTAGAGGATTTCGGTGAGCTGGCCGATCATTTCGGCAGGCGAGTCGTAGCCGAAGATCTCTGCCATGCGGGTGTTCACGTCGAGCATCTTGCGGTCATCGGCCAGGATGATGCCCACGTGCGCGTTGTCGAAGATGGCTCGCTGCTGGCCGAGCAGGCGGCGGATGCGCTCCTCGCCTTCCTTGAGGGAGGTGATGTCGCTGGCGGTCATGACGAAGCCGCCGTCCGGCATCGGGAAGCGGGCCAGCTCCAGCACCGGGCCGGCCGCAATGCTCTGCTCGAAGCGGCTGATGCGGGCGAGGGCGCCGAGGCTCGTCGGGCACAGGCGGGTCACCGCGGCGCTGGCGCTGCGCAGATCGTCGAGCCGGCTGTCCGGCCGGGCCAGTCCGACGGGCAGGGCCAGCAATTCGAAGTAGCGCAGGTTCCAGGCCACCAGCTTTTCGTCGGCGTCGAAGACGGCGATGCCCTGGTCGATGGTGTCGAGGGTGGATTGCAGCAGACGTGACTTGCGGGCCAGTTCCTGCTGGCGCAGGCGGGCTTCTTCGGCCTTCAGATCGGTGACGTCGGAATAGATGCCGACCAGGCAGCCATCGGCCATGCGGTGCTCGCGAATCTGCAGGGCCTGCCCGGACGGGAGTTGCACTTCGCAGCGCCCATCGCTGCTGCGACAGGCCTGCAATTGGGGCACAAGGGTGTTACCGGCGGCCGAATCCTGGCTGGCGGTCTCGGCCAGGAAGTCACCAAAGGGGCGGCTGCTGCGCTGGCCGGTCATGCCCCACAAGCGCCGGAAGGCCTCGTTGCACAGCAGCACCCGATCTTGCGGGTCGAACAGCGCGAAGCCGTCGGAGATGTTCTCCACCGCGGTTTCGAGTTGCAGCCGGGCGGCGGTGGCGCGGGCCGATACTTCGCCGAGGGCTTCCAGCGTGGTGGTCAGCTCTTCCGTGCGCTGGCGGATCTGCTCTTCCAGCACGAAGGTGGTCTGCAGCAGGCCGTAATCCCGGCCCTGGTCGTTGAGGTTGCGTTCAACCTGGTAGGCCAGCGCGTCGATGATCTTGTCGCGGCGGAGAATTTCCTGAACGAGGCCGTCGGCGTCGTCCAGCCTGCAGCGGATGTCCGCGGGGCCGTTCATGACCGCGCTCTCCGTCCGAAGGTGATACCGGTAAAGGTCTGGTTGATGTGCATGCCCCGGTACTGCTCGCCGAAAGTGCTGAAGCCGATCACGCGGCTGTGCGCCAGGCGTTGTCCGACCTGCTCGGTGATGCCTCGTTCCCGGCATTCGAGCCGTCGCAGGATGCAGTCGCAGCCGAGGGTCAGCGCCACTTCGCCGACTTGTGTTCCGGCATCGACGAGGGCGGTGTCGAGGTTGGCCAGCAGGTCTTCGCCGTGGGCGACCTTGAAGACGATGCCCCGATCGATGGCGCAGAAGAAGGTCAGGCTGCCATCCGGATTGGCCCGCTGGATCGAGCGGACGAAGTCGGCATTGCCGATGCGCACCACCACCGGATGGGCGGCGAAGGTCTGGGGCGTCAGGCTGGCCGGGTCGGTCAGATTGCCAACGGCGATTTCCAGGAGCCACTGGGACCTCCTACCTGGCTCGTCGGCAACTATCCCGAACAGGATCCGACGGCCGGCAGCGTGAGCATTGCCAGCCAGGGCGGACGCAACGCCGCTCCCGACCGTTGCACCCACTGCCACCCTGCACCCCACGCCGATCTTCGTGGAGGGCGCGCGCGAGGGCGT
>JAAXVP010000213.1 GCA_013335435.1 Thiobacillus sp.
TGCTCTTCCGATCTCTTCATAAGTATGAGCATTAAGTAAGTCTTACCTTTTAGCATTCAACCGACCTAAATCGGCTTCTGCCTAAACTCAATGCCCACACCTCTTAAAGGCTGTTTCTATTTGTTAAAGAGCTGTTCTCGTTGCGTTTTTCGTACTGCGTTGTGCGTCGAGAGGTGCGCATTTTACTGATGGGAGATTCCCGGTCAAGCGCTTTTTTGAAACTTTTTCGAAATAATTAACGAAGCCCTTCCGCGTCAATCAGTTAGATATCAATTCACCTGTACGCGGGCGTACTTGCGCTTGCCCACCTGGGCCACGACCGTGCTGCCTTTGGCGATTACGAGCCCCTTGTCGGTCACTTTTTCGCTGTCCAGGCGCACACCGCCGCCCTCGATCTGGCGCATGGCCTCGGAGGTACTGGCCACCAGACCTGCCAGCTTGAGCAGTTGCGTGACCGGCAGACCGCTGGCGCCGCCGTCCAGGCTCAGCTCGGGGATGTCGTCCGGTATGGCGCCTTGCCTGAACCGGGCCTCGAAGTCGGCCAGGGCCTTCTCGGCCGCCGCACGGTCGTGGAAGCGGGCGATGATCTCCTGGGCGAACATGACCTTGATGTCGCGCGGATTACGGCCGCCCTCGACGTCCCGCCGCCATTGCGCCACCGTCTCCAGCGACTCGAAGGAGAGCAGCTCGATATAGCGCCACATGAGCGTATCGGAGACCGACATCAGCTTGCCGAACATCTCGTTCGGCGGTTCGGCGATGCCGATGTAGTTGCCGAGCGACTTGGACATCTTCTGGACCCCGTCCAAGCCTTCCAGGATGGGCATGGTCAACACCACCTGCGGCTCCTGGCCATAGTGCTTCTGCAACTCGCGGCCGACCAGCAGGTTGAACTTCTGGTCGGTGCCGCCCAGTTCCACGTCGGCCTTCATGGCCACGGAGTCGTAGCCCTGGATGAGCGGATAGAGGAACTCGTGGATGGCGATCGGCTGGCCGCCGGTATACCGCTTGGAGAAATCGTCCCGCTCAAGCATCCGGGCCACGGTGTGCTTGGCCGCCAACTGGATCAGGTCGGCGGCGCTCATCTCGCCCATCCAGCTGGAGTTGAACATCACCAGGGTCTTTTCCGGGTCGAGGATCTTGTAGATCTGCTGCTCGTAGGTACGCGCGTTCTCGATCACGTCGTCGCGGGTGAGTGGCCTGCGGGTGACGTTCTTGCCAGTCGGGTCGCCGATCATGCCGGTGAAGTCGCCGATCAGGAACATCACCTCGTGGCCCAGCTCCTGGAACTGGCGCAGCTTGTTGATCAGCACCGTATGGCCGAGGTGCAGGTCGGGCGCGGTCGGATCGAAGCCGGCCTTGATGCGCAACGGCTTGCCGCGCTTCAGCTTCTCGACCAGTTCGGCCTCGATCAGGAGTTCGTCGCAGCCGCGCTTGATGACGGCCAGGCTTTCGGCCAAGGCCGGAGAGATATCGGATTTGGATTGCATCAGGTCTTCTTGGATTTCTTCAGTTGCTTGGTCTGTTCCATGTAGGCACGCACGAATTCGCGCCCGAACAGTTTGTCGAAATGGTCCTCGGCCTCGCTCTCGATGTCCTTGTAGAACTCGGTATAGGTATCCCAGAGCTTGGCTTTGTAGAGTGCGGGCACCATGGAGTCGAGGGCGCCGGCCTTCTTGATGCGGGGTTCCAGGGCCTTGGGATCGAAGCGCTTGAGCACGCCGGCCAGACCGGCCCGCATGCCGGCCATGACCGCCAGCTCATGGGCGCGCATATCCCTGAAGGCATCCTCCATGGCGCGCGCCGGCGGCAGGAAGGCGGCATTGGCCGCGCCGTAGGCGAGCAGGTAATTGAGCGCCTCCTCGACCGTCTCGGTGTGCTTGAGTGGATTGTTCTCGCGCGAGGCGATCATGGTGCGGTCTTCCGCGCGCAACTCCTTCTTGACCTCGGCACGCAACAGCAGCAGGGTGTGCACGCCCTCGACCGCGGTGCGGAACATCTTCCCCAGTTCCAGCATGAAGGCCTCGGCCTCGGCCGGAGGCACTTGCAGGCCGGGCATGTTCAGACCCTCAGCCAGTTTGGCGATCAGGTTCACGGCGGCCTGGCCCGCGACCGGCGCAGCCGGGACGGGACTCGGCTCGGCGTGCGGAGCCGGAGCGACGACAGCCTGCGGCTGAGGCGCGGCGGGCTGAGGCGTGGCAGGCTGAGGCGCGGCAGACTGAGGCGTGGCAGACTGAGGCGCGGCAGGCTGTGCCGGCGCCACCGGCGGCGGCTCGATCAAGCCGTCCAGAAGCGAAAACAGGTCTTCCGATGGCTTGGCCGGCGCGGCGCTGGGCGGCGGGGCCGGCTGACCGGGCAGCGAGCCGAGCAAGTCGGCAAAGATGGATTCGTCGATTTCACCGGCAGCCGGCTTCGGCGCGGCAGGCTGTGCCGGCTTGGCCGGAGGCGGTGACACGGCCTTGCGGGCAGGTGCATTGAAAGGCAGATTGATATCGAGGACATGATCGCCGTGGTCACCCAGGCCACCTGCACCGGGCAAGGTCGCATCGGACGGTGAAGTCACCTGGCCCAGCAGGCTGGCCTCGACATCGCCCAGACCCAGGAAGCGATCGACGGCTGAGGCATCCTGGGCCGGCGCGGGCGTCACGCTCCGGGCCGGCGGCGCGGCGCCGCCTTTCTTTCCCGTCTCGCTCCCCTGCAGGATGTTCATCAGAGGATCGTCGCTCGAAGTCGGCGGCGCCTGCACCAGGTCGGTCAGGGAACCGCTCGACGCAGGTTGCTCGAAACCGCCCCAGACGGTCGACGGCCCCTCCTCGGGCGACTGCTCGCGAAAGAACGGGTCCTGCTTGAGGGTATCCTCGGCCGGGCTACGGGACGGCGTCAGGCCATCGAACATGGCGAACGGGTCAGCAACCGCAGGACCGGCGGCGAATCGAGCGGGCTCGCCTTCGCCGAGTTCGGCGACGAAACCGTAATCGCCCAGAGAGAGGACATCGCCGACCTTGAGTTCGACCATCTGGTTGAAGCCGACCGGACTGCCGTTCACGACCACCGGATTGACCTTGGAGATCACCTTGAGGAAGAAACGGCCGTCCTGCTGGCGAATCTCGGCATGGACGCGGGATATATAGCGGTGCGGATCGGGCAACTCCAGCGTGCAGCCCGGATTGCGGCCGATGGTACCGCCCCCGGAGCCGAAGGCTCGGGAAACCAGGGGAACACCGGCTGGGGTGCCGGTTGCACGCAGGATGAGTTGCATAAAGACTTAAATATTCAGTGGGATATTAATTATGCAGCCCACTTCCCGGCGCGTCGAGCCAAGCCACGACAAGCCGGGCCATCGCTCAACCGTCCAGCACGCCGGCCAACGCGCGCGCCGGCACCGCCACCGACTGCCAGCGCAGTAGTCTCACCGCATCGCGATTGCGATAGCTGAGCAGGGGCATGATGCCACGATCGAGCAAGGACTCGGCCGCCGTCTCGCTCAACCAGACCTCGGCGCAGGGCTGCTGCCTGGGCTCCCCCTCCTCGTCGCGATAGACATGGCTGGGCAGCGACGTCATTTCCAGCCGGTCCGAGACCGCCATCTGCCAACCGTCTTCGGAAAACGCCTGCCCGACCAGCATGGCCAGGGCATAGACCGGATTGCCCCATAGGTAATGAGCGTGAGTGCGGCCATCGGCAAGCTCCTCGAAGGCGAACGACTCGACCGGGTCGGTCGCGCTGCCATAGGGCAGGCGGACCAGCAGGTGCGGCATGGCCAGGCCCAGCCATACGGCGTCACCGCTCTCGCGCAAGGCTTGCCAGGCGGCAGCGACGTCATGGCCGAGCGGCGGCCACTGTGCCGGTTGCGCCAGGCATTCGGGACCGGCGCAACCGACCAGGCTCGGGTCGCCCGCGGCCAGGAAGGGAGCGCCAGCCTCGCCGGCCAATCGGGCGAGCCGCGCCAGCATGGCCAGATCGGACACCTCGGCCGCGAAGCCGAAATCACCCGCCAGCAGGGACCAGGACCCGACCTCCTCGGTATCCGGCCCGGACAGGATGCGCCGGAGCGCATGGCCGGCGTTCTCCAGCAGGTCGGCCCGCAGTTCGTCCCGGGAGACATCCAGGACGCTGACTTGCAGGGTATCGCCGCATTCCAGCTCGGTGGCCAGTTGCCAAACACCACGCCAGGCCGTTTCCAAACCTTGGAAGGCCGGGTGGCGCAGGATGCGCCGCATGCGCTCGGCAATCCGGCCATCGAACTCGGCGACCGCCCGTTTCCGGTCCGTGCCGTCGTCCGCGACGACGTGCGCCGCCACGGCCTCGTGCAGCAAGCGTTCGACCACGTTCGGCTGGGTCGGCCCCGACTGGACCGGGGCGCGCCCGAGCAGGCGCGACAAGGTATCGCTGTCGCTTTCGCGGTCGGCCACGGCCGGAGCGGCCGCCCCGGCCGCCAGGCCGAGTGCCGCGGCGGCACGCGGGAAGCAGGCCGGGTCGAGCAGTTCCTCACGCAGGCGGCGCTGCCGATCGAATGCCGCAGCATGCCGGAACAAGGCATCCGGATGCAGTTCATCGATGTGACCGAAGGTCAGTTCGACCCTTTCCGGTGCGCCCTCGGGAGTATCAATATCAATCGCCAAGCGTGGCGAAATCCTGGCCATGACCCGCGCGACATTGTCGACATCGACGGCAATGGGCGCCCGCCGGCTCAGAGGCACGGGCCGTTCGCCAGAGCCACCCAAATCGGCGAGGATCAGGATGCGCATCGGCTGTTCGTCGGATGCCGGCCGTCCGGCCTTGCCGAAACGGAATTCGAAATCGAGGTGCCCGCCCGCCATGCTGTTCCCCTGTCATCTTCGCAAGTGCGCCACAGCGGCACATTGCCCCCTGCATTGTCTGTCTATAGGCCAGGTAGCGACACAATTGAAGCAGCGCCCTGGCCAAATTACTGCGAATTCCCCCCGTCATGAACTCGCGCACCATCTGGCAGCTCGTCCTGCAGGTCGCCGCCCCCTGGTGGCCATGGCGGTCGTCGCCGGGACCAGAGTTGGAAACGACGTTCATCCGTTCCTGCGCCATTTCTTGCGTCAGCTGTTCTGAGCCCGCCACCTCGTACAGGCGTCAACGCCGACTACACGATTCCGCAGTACACGTTTGGACGTTTCCCCCATCCAAGCAGCAAACGTCGAGGCGATATCCGGAGTGCTGCCAATACTCGTCGCGCAGCAAGCCATTCTTGTCCTTGCGACGCATGGGTTCTCCCAGCACCTCAAGCACCTTCTGCCCGTGACTCTTGATAGACAGGCCTTCCGGCAGGATGCCTTGTTGGTGCCGACCGAGAATTGCGCCACTTAAGACGGGTCTGCCGATTTTGAATAGAGCCGGGTGTTCAACCTACTCTGCTTATTTGCGGCAGGGGACTTACACTGGACCATGGCAGTCCGGAGGCGGTGGCGCCACGAGCCTATTGCCCGCCAAAGCGGAGCGGACACCGATTTCCCAGCGCGCCTGCATATCCACCTGACCGACGAGTTCTGGCGAACAGGGCCCGGAAACCTCATAGCCACGGCTCCAGCGCCGCCCCTCCTTCCAGGTCCCGCCACGCTGGCTCCATAATTTGCGGGCCTTATCCAGATCGGGAAGCCACACCTTCGGAGCGAACTCACGTTCGAACTCGTCCGCGTCCGCCGCTACGGGCAGTTCGACGCGGGCTCCTTGGACATCGGATCCGGTCGCCAGGGCAAAGCTCTCGCCGGCCGCCACGGCGAGGGCGACATCCGGGGATTGCATGAGCGCCAATAACGCTTCGATCGCCACGGGATGGCCAAATCGCCCTAGCAGCCTTGCCCGCATCACGCCCAGATCCGGCCGGCGCACCCAATCCATCAACACACCCAGATCTGACTCTTCACCCAGCACCGCCAACCAATCGAGCCAGGCCGATTCCCCCTGGGCCGCAAAATGGCGGACGTATGGCAGCACCCACCCCTGCCCTGTCCATGCCGCGGCACGGAACGCGGCGACTCGTACGGGTGCGGGGCAACTGCGGATGACGCTTTCATAGGGCCGGGGAGCCGGCCCGGACGG
>JAAXVP010000214.1 GCA_013335435.1 Thiobacillus sp.
GGCGCCGTCCTCGGCCATGACCCGCCATGTCGTACCGACACCTTCGATGCCGGATACGGCCTGCCCGAACAGTGTATCCACGCCATCGCCCGCCAAGTCCAGGGCGGCCCGGCATAGGCTGGGCGGGTTGGCCCAGCCGCCTTGCGGGAACAGCCAGCCGCCGGCGGGCACGGCATAGCCGAGCCGGGTCTGCGCTTCACCGCGGTCCAGGTAACGGATGAACTCGGTCGGCAGGCCGAGTGTGGCGACGGTCCTGTGCATGGCCGCTTCCTGTTCATCGCTGCGGGCGAACTGCATGACCCCGCAGGCGGCCAGGCGGGCCCCGGCCGCCAGGGCCTCGGGCCGCTGCCAGAAGCGCAGGCCGTGCAGGTAGCAGGCGCGCGACAGGCGCGCGGCGATACTGTCGTCGCGGGCGACCAGGGGCATGACGATGCCGGCCAGGTTGCCCGAGGCCTCCATGCCCGGTCCTGGCCGGCGGTCGATCAGGGTGACCTGCCAGCCCCGGCTGGCCAGGCGTTCGCAACAGGTGCTGCCGGCGACGCCGGCGCCGAGGACGATGGCGCGCCGCTCGGGCCGGGCCGGCTCGGGCCGGTCGAGGACGAAGCGGCCCATGAGCATTTCCTTCTTGCGTCCGTAACCGGGGCAGGGGTCGCAACGGAAGCCCGCCGCCTGGAGGTGTCCGCGCACCGGCAGGGCAACCGACCAGGTCGCCAGGGAGGCGCCCCGGTTGGCCAGCTGGCCGAGCCGGCCGAGCAGTTCGGGCGACCATAGATCGGGATTCTTGTCGGGCGCGAAGCCGTCCAGGTAGAAGGCGTCGACGCCGGCCCGGAGCTTGCCAAGGAGTTGGTTGGCATCGCCGAACAGCAGGGTCAGGACCAGCCGGCCGCCGGCGAATTCCAGGCGATGGAAACCCGGTACCAGGGTCGGCCAGGCCGCGCGCAGTTCGGCCGCCAGATCGGTGAATTCCGGCCAGGCCTGGTGCAGGCGGGCGAGGTCGCCGACGCCGAACGGGTGCTTCTCGGCGGCGATGTAATGCAGGCGTCCGCAGGCCTCCGGGTCGGCGCGCCAGGCCGCCCAGGTGGCCAGGAAATTCAGACCGGTACCGAAGCCGGTCTCCAGGATGACGAAGCGGTTGCGGCCCTGCCAGCGGTCGGGCAGGCGGCTGCCGCGCAGGAAGACGTGGCGCGCCTGGCCGGGGCCGCCCTCGGCGGAGTGGTAGAGGTCGCCGTACTGCTCCGACCAGGGCACGCCAGCCTCGGAGTAGGCCAGGCGGGCGGGGATCAGGGGTTCGTACATGTTGTGGATATGTGGTTGGCTCCACCCTCACCCCGGCCCTCTCCACTCAGGGGAGAGGGGGTAAAGCCCACCAACCCTGGTGGGGGAGGGGTGAGGGTGGATTCAGTCACGGTCGAACAGGGCCGCCACCTTGGCGGCATCGAAACGGTAGTCGCGGCCGCAGATCTCGTCGTGGATGTGGATCTCGCCGTGTTCGCGCAACACCGATTCGCATTCCGCGCGGCCGAGGCTGCGCAGCATGCCCTCGACCTTGGGCCAGTCTTCCGGACAGTGGTAGGCGACCGGGCGCGGATCGAACAGGCGCACGTCCTCCTCCGGAAACAGGCGGGCGAGCAACTGCACGGCCGGGAGTCCGGTCAGTTCCTCCGGTCGTACCGTCCCGGCCAGGACCTGGACCCGGTTCCAGCCGTCCGGGTCGCGCCGGTCGGCATCCGGCAGCTTTTGCAGGAACAGGCCGGCGGCGGCCTCGCCGTCGGCGGCCAGGAACAGCCGGGTCGGCTGCTGTTCGGAGTGGTTCAGGAAATGCTCGAAGATGGCCGCGATGCTGTCGCCGTCGAGCGGTACCAGGCTCTGCCAGGGCTGTTCCATGGCCGCGAGGTCGAGGGTGAGGGCGAGCTGGCCGTGGCCGAGCAGATCGGGCGCGGCGGCCTCGGCCACGGCTGCATCGGCGCGCGCCATGCCGCGCATCCGGAGTTGTTCGTCGCAATCCAGCACCAGGAGCTGTACCGGTCCCTGGCCCTTGAGCTGGAAGGACATGCGGCCGGCCTGCTTGAGGTTGGCGGCGATCAGGGCGGTGACCGCGCACATCTCGCCGAGCAGGCGGGCGACCGGCGGGGCATAGGCGCGGTTGGCCTGGAGTGCCTGCCAGACTTCGTGCAGGTGGACGACGGCACCCCGGATGTCGAGGTGCTCGAACAGGAAGGGGCGGACGAAATTGCGGGTGATGTGGTTTTCCAAGATGATGCATATCCGTACACAACGGCGGATAAGTAACGGCTTTGTCAGGCAAGTGCAAGAGCGGCGTCGGCGCGGCGCGTTAAAATGACCTGCCATCCGTCACCCGGGCCGTTCACGTGATCCACCTCGTTCTCTGCTGGCATTTCCACCAGCCCGACTACCGCACCGAAGACGGGCGTTATTTCCTGCCCTGGACCTATCTGCACGCGACCAAGGACTACGCCGACATGGCCGCGCACCTGGAGGCGCAGCCGGACATGCGGGCGGTGGTCAACTTCGTGCCCATCCTGCTCGAGCAACTGGACGACTACGTCGAGCAGTTCCGGGCCGGCAGCATCCGCGATCCATTGCTGGCCGCCCTGGTCGCGCCCGACCTAGGCCACTATCACCATGCCCAGCGGCGCAGCCTGATCGAGTCCTGCTTCAAGCTCAACTTCCCGACCATGGTCGATCCCTTCCCGGGCTACCGTCGCCTGGCCCGGCTGTGGCAGGCCGCGGCCGAAAACGGCGAGGCCGAGGTGGATTATTTCTCGGCCCAGTATCTGGCCGATCTGGTGACCTGGTACCACCTGGCCTGGACCGGCGAGACGGTGCGGCGCGAGCACGCCTGGCTGGTCGAGATGATGGAAAAGGGCTCCGGTTTCGACCTGGAGGAGCGCCAGGCGCTCTATCGCCTGATCGGCGAGGTGATCGCCGACCTGATACCGCGCTACCAGAGCCTGGCGGAGCGTGGCCAGATCGAATTGTCGGCGACGCCGCACAGCCACCCCATCGCCCCCCTGCTGATCGACTTCCAGTCCGCGCGCGAGGCCCGGCCCGGCCTGCATCTGCCGGCGGCGAGCCACTACCCGGACGGGCCGGCGCGCGTGCAGGCCCATGTCGATGCCGCCCTGGCCACTCATGCCGAGCACTTCGGCAAGGCCCCGGATGGGCTTTGGCCGGCCGAAGGCAGCATCTCGACGGCCACCCTGGAACTGTTCTCCAAGGCCGGCGTGCGCTGGGTGGCGAGCGGCGAGGGCGTGCTCCGGCACAGCCTGCACCACGCCGGCCTCGACGCCAGCCAGCCGTTCGACTGGCTGGCCAGCCCGTGCCGCCTGCCGGGCCAGTCGACCGTCACCTTCTTCCGCGACGACCACCTGTCCGACCTGATCGGCTTCGAATACAAGGGCTGGTTCGCCCAGGATGCCGTGCGCCATTTCCTGCGCACCCTGGAGGATCGCTACAAGCATCTGGCAGAGCCCGACCCGGTGGTGACCGTGGTCCTCGACGGCGAGAACGCCTGGGAGTACTACCCCTACAACGGCTGGTACTTCCTGTCCGAGTTGTATCAGGGCCTGGCCGAACATCCGCATATCCGGGTCACCACCTTCTCGGAATACCTCGATCTGTATCCGGGCAACGTTGCCGAGTTGCCCGAGCTCACGGCCGGCAGCTGGGTCTACGGCGACTTCACGACCTGGATGGGCGATCCGGCCAAGAACCGCGCCTGGGACCTGCTGTGCGCCGCCAAGGCCGCTTACGACAAGCATGTCGCCGGCCTGCCAGAGGAACGCCGGCGCGAAGCCGAACTGCAACTGCGCTCCTGTGAAAGCTCGGACTGGTTCTGGTGGTTCGGCGACTACAATCCGGGCGACAGCGTCGCCGCCTTCGACAAACTCTACCGTGCCAAGCTGAAGCGGCTGTACCAGCTCCTCGGCCTGGCGGTGCCGGCCACCCTGACCTTGTCCCTGAGCAGCGGCGGCGGCCACATGGAAGGCGGCGGGGTGATGCGGCGCGGCGGCCATGGTTGATCTGGTAAACTGCCAGCCCTTTTGATGCAGCGGAGACCGCCATGAGCGAAGATGTCGTCAGCAAGCACAAGGTGGTGTACATACGCTACAGCGTGCTCGATGAAAGCGGCAATGTGATGGGCCAGCAGGACATGCCGACCGGCTATGTGCATGGCGCCGGCAGCGGTCTGTTCGACGAGATCGAGCAGAGCCTGGACGGCCACGCGGTGGGCGATCAGGTCGAATCCTTCCTGGCCGCCGGTACCTTCGGTGAACGCAATCCCGATCTGGTGATCGAGGAAGACATCGACAACGTGCCGCCGCAGATCCGTTACGTCGGCGCCGAGGCCGAATTGCAGAACGACAACGGCGATGTCCTGACCTTCCGGGTCACCGGCATCGCCGACGGCAAGATCACCCTGGACGGCAATAGTCCCATGGCCGGCCGCGTCGCCAAATGCGTCGCTGAAGTGCTGTCGATCCGCGACGCCACCCCGGAAGAGATCAAGAGCGGCTTCCCGGCCGAACAGGGCGTACCCAACCTGCACTGATGGGTAGGCGCAGCGTCGAAGGCTAGTGGCTGGCCAGCGCCAGGAGGCGCTGGTTTGCACTCGGATGCGATTCGGTTGCCCGGTTATCCGCCACGCCGGCAATGGTCTCGCCCAGCCATGCGGCCGGCAGGCCGGCCGCGACCAGCAGGCGCCGGCCTGCGTTGTCGGCCTCGAATTCCTGGGTATGTTGCAATTCCGACCAGGCCTGGCTGCCCTTGAGCGGGTGCAATCCTTTCATCGCCATGGCCAGGCGGGAGATATGCGTGCCGGATACGCTTTCGAAGGCTACCTGCGTGCGTGCCCAGCCGTGCCCGAGGGCGATGTGGGCCATCTCGTGGGCCAGCAGGCCGGCCAGAACAGGGTCGGACAAGCGCGCCGACAGGTAGGGGTTGACCAATATCAGTCCTGTGTCGAGTGACCGCGCGGCACCGCGTTCCAGGTCGCCGACCAGCAGGCGGACCCGCGGCAACAGGGCATTCGGGTACAAGTCCAGGTAGGCGAACAGCAAGGGCTCGAGTGCCGCTTCGAGGCGGTTCTTTTCCGCCGCGAACGCCGCCTCGGGCGGCATCTGCTCTTCGACCCCGGCCAAGGCCCGGAGGTAGAGTTCTTTATCGTCGGCCAGCGCCGGCAGGGCCAGCGACAGGCTGCACAGCAAGTAAAGCAAGGTTCTCAAGACACGCTCCCGAGGCTGGCCGCGCATCCCGCCCGGTAGGCATGGGGCAGCCAAAAAGTGCCGAATTATCGAGTCTTGGGTACTTGTGCTCAAGGGGAAACTTGCCCGGACCGGGAGGCTGGACATGAAAAAGCCCGCGCTGGGCGGGCTTTTTGGGCTTGAGGCGGATTACTTGGCCGGGCAGGCGTCGTCGCCGGCGACCTTGCCGGGGATGAGCAGGAACTGCTCGAACGGGCCCATGACCTTCATGGCTTCGCCCTTCGGGCCTTCGAACTTCAGGCGGCCGAACATCATGGCGCGCATGGGACCGTATTCGCCGGCGCCCATTTCACGCCAGCGCTTGGTCTCGGCATGCATCTTGTAGTCGACGTCGTAGTTCAGTTCGGCATGCTGGATCGGGCCGGCGTAGACGCAGGTGGTCTTGCCGCCCTTGGTGGAGATGGTCATTTCCACCTTGGTGGCTTCACCGCAGTCGGTGCGGTACATGTGGATGACCTTGTAGCCGCGGCCGGCGTCGTTCTTGGCCCACTTTTCCGCCAGCTCGGTGGTCAGGGCGGGGTTGGTGTTCCAGTACTGGCAGGCCTGGTTGGCCCAGTCGGACGACATCAGGGGGGCGGCTTGGGCGGTGGCGGCGCAGGACACGGCGGCCAGGATGAACAGCTGTTTACGCATTTTCGATTATCTCCTCACATGCAATTTGGGGCGTTCGGAACCTGTTTAGGCGGGACGAAACGTGCAAAACGGGTTTTTGCCGAGGGCAAGGTTAGAACGATGCTATCGGCCTGTCAAAGCAACTATTGATTGGCAGTACAAATAGTTG
>JAAXVP010000478.1 GCA_013335435.1 Thiobacillus sp.
CCGGGGCGCGCCGCCGTAGCGCAGGGCGACGTAATGGCCGGTGACGGCCTGGATGGCCTCGGCCAGATCGGCGCGGTCGCGGCCGGCGCGGCGGGCGAAGTCGGCCGGCCCCTCGGCCGCCCCCTTGATCAGGCCGATCCCGGCCAGCCGGACCAGGAAGCGTGCATAGAGACGTTCCGTCTCGTCCCGGCGCGCCGCGCCGGCACTCCGGAACAGGACCAGGGCGAGGCCGGCCAGGATCAGGCCGGCGCCGGCCAGCATGGCCAGGAGCATGCCCTTGAGGGTGGCCAGCGAGGGCGACAGGCCGGCGAGCAGGCGGCGTTGGCGCTCGAAGTCGTAGCCCAGAACCCACTGGTTCCAGCCATTGTTGGCGTAGTCCCAGGCCTGGCGCAGGTTTTTCAGCCAGCCGGCGGGCAGGTCGAGGAGGGGGCGCTCGGCCGCCGGCAGGGCGTCGGCCAGGCCGCGCTCGACCCGTTCCGGTGCCACCGCGGCGGTCGGGTCGACCCGCACCCAGCCCCGGCCGGCCAGCCAGACCTCGGACCAGGCGTGGGCGTCGCGGCTACGCACGATCCAGTAGCCGCCGACCGGGTTGCGTTCGCCGCCCTGGTAGCCGGTGACCACCCGGGCCGGTACCCCGGCCGCCCGCATCAGCACCGTGAAGGCATTGGCGTAGTGCTCGCAGAAACCGCGCCGGGTCAGGAACAGGAAGTCGTCCACGGCGTCGTCGCCGAGCGGCGGCGGCGACAGGGTGTAGTGGAAGGGCTCCTTGCGGAAATAGGCCAGGGCGCGGTCGACGATCGCCTCCGGCGCGGCCGACTCGTCGGCCCAGCGCCGGGCCAGGGCGACGCTGTCCGGGTTGTAGCCGTCCGGCAGGGCCAGGGATTGGGCGCGCAGCCAGGCCGGCAACTCGGTCTCCAGGCGGTAGTCGAGCCAGGATTGCACCGTGTAGCGCAGGCGTTCATGGCTCAACCCGGGGGTCTGCCATTCCAGCCAGACGCTCTGCCAGGCCCCGGCGACCGGCATCTCCCCGGTCAGGCCGGCCACCGGCAGCCAGGGTTGGCCGCTCGCCTCCAGGGTGACGGTGTATTCGACCGGATCGCCGAGCGGCTCGGCGGCGGGCGTGTCGGCATAGTTGCCGCCGCGCCGCCAGGTGCGACCGTCGAACTCGGGCAGGACCGGGCCGCGCCAGTACAGGCGGCGGGCGTCGACGCCGGGGGCGGCGAAATCGACCCGAAAGGCGACCGCGTCGGACAGGATCAGCTTGCTGACGCTGCCCGGCGCCATGCTGTCGGACAGTCCGGTGGTGCCGGTCTCGACCTGGACCAGTCCGGCCATGGGCGCGGGCAGGCGCGGGAAGAGGAGGAACAGGACGATGGCCAGGGGCAGGGCCTGCAGGACCAGCATGCCGCCCAGGCCCAGGCTGGGGGCCAGGCGCGGGGGTGAATCGGACTGGCTGGCCACCAGGGAGCCGGTGAGCAGGCCGGTGACCAGGAGCAGCCAGGCCGCCATGGCCAGTTGCTGGTGGTGGATCAGGGTCGCCATGACCAGGAAGTAGCCGGCCAGTACCAGCACCGCATGGTCGCGCCGGGTGTCCGCTTCGAGCAGCTTCATGGCCACCATCAGGACCAGCAGGCTGATGCCGGGCTCGGGGCCGGCCAGGGTATGGAACTGCAAGTAGGTGGCGGTCAGGCCGGCGCCGGCCAGGAGCAGGCGCAGCAGCTTCTGCACGGCGCTGTCCTTGCGCCAGAGCGGCCCCAGGCGCCAGGCCACGGCCAGGCCGGCGGCCAGGCTGGCCCAGGCGGGCACGTAGAGGGCATGCGGCAGCATGGCCAGGGCGGCCGGGACGACCAGCCAGAGGGTGCGCGGGTCAGGCCTGGCC
>JAAXVP010000215.1 GCA_013335435.1 Thiobacillus sp.
CGCTTGCGGGAGAGGGCAGGGGTGAGGGGAAACGGGCATGGCGTGGTGGCGTGTCATGGCGATGGCGGCCAAATCGCCGGGCCCGTCAGCGGTCCCGCAGCAGATTGAGGCCCTTGAGCAGCATCAGCGCCTGGCTGAACTGGTAGTCCTTGGTCGACACGATCTCGACCGGCTCGGCATCCTGCTTGCCTTCCTCTTCCTTGTCGGCCGGGGCCTTGGCCGGCTTGTCGGTCGGCTTGGCCTTCTTGCCGGCCGTCTCCTCGTCGCCGTTGGTCAGGTGGCGCTCCAGGTCGGCCTCGCGGATATCGATGCGCGGGGCGCTGCCCTGGGTGACCGTGGCCTCTTCGGCGATGATGTCCGGGGTGATGCCCTTGGCCTGGATGGAACGACCGCTCGGCGTGTAGTAGCGCGCCGTGGTCAGCTTGATCGCGGTGCCGTTGGCGAGCGGCAGGATGGTCTGCACCGAGCCCTTGCCGAAGCTCTGGGTACCGACGACGAGGGCGCGCTTGTGGTCCTGCAGGGCGCCGGCGACGATCTCCGAGGCCGAGGCCGAACCGCCGTTCACCAGCACCACCATGGGCACGTCCTTGACCCAGGCGGGCAGACCCTTGAGGTAGTCGGTGTCGCCGTGGCGCAGGTAGTTCTCCCGGCTGTTGGTGAGCTTCATCTTGGAGTCTTCCGTGCGGCCGTCGGTGTAGACCACCAAGGCCCCCGGCTTGAGGTAGGCGCCGGCAATGCCGACCGCGGTGTTGAGCAGGCCGCCCGGGTCGTTGCGCAGATCGAGCACTAGGCCCTTGAGGGCGCCCTTGTTGCTCGCTTCCAGATCCTTCAGCGCGGCCGCCATGTTGTCGCCGGTGCGTTCCTGGAACTGGGTGACGCGGATGTAGCCGTAACCCGGCTCGACCAGCTTGTACTTGACGCTCTTGATCTTGATGACGGCGCGGGTCAGGGTGGCGATGACCGGCTTGGTCTCGCCCTTGCGGATGATGGTCAGGGTGATGTCGGTGCCCGGCTTGCCGCGCATGCGCTTGACCGCATCGTTCAGGGTCATGCCCTTGACCGGGGTGTCGTCCAGCTTGATGATCAGGTCGCCGCTCTTCAGGCCGGCCTTGAAGGCGGGGGTATCCTCGATCGGCGAGACGACCTTGACGAAGCCGTCTTCCATGCCGACCTCGATGCCGAGGCCGCCGAACTCGCCCTGGGTGCCGACCTGCATCTCCTTGAAGGCCTCGGGGTCGAGATAGGCGGAATGGGGGTCGAGGCCGGCCAGCATGCCGTTGATGGCCTCGGTGATCAGTTTCTTGTCCTCGACCGGCTCGACGTAGTCGCTCTTGATCTTGCCGAAGATCTCGGCGAAGGCACGCAGATCCTCGACCGGCAACGCCTGCGGTTCGCGTTCGGCCACGGCGGAGAAGTTCAGGGTGAGGGCCGCACCGATTGCCGCACCCAGGCCGATGAGTCCGAATTGCTTGTATTTGCCGGTCATAAACGCTGTCTCTTGTTGTCTCTCACTTGACCCAGGATAAGGGGTCGAACGGCTGACCGTTGCGGCGCAGTTCGAAGTAAAGTCCGGGCTCCTCGTGCCCGCCGGTATTGCCCGTGGCGGCGACCACGTCGCCCGCCTTGACACTATCGCCCGCCTGTTTATACAGACTTTCATTATTGCTGTACAGGCTGAGGTAACCCTCGCCGTGGTCGACGATCAGCAGGTTTCCGAAGCCGCGCAACCAGTCCGAAAACACCACGTCGCCGCTACCCACCGCGCGCACCTGCTGACCCACGCGAGTCCGGATGAACAGGCCCTTCCAGGCCGGTCCGCCGCCGTTGCGGGACTGGCCGAACTTGGCCACGATCTCGCCCACGGTAGGCAGCGCCAGCTTGCCGCGCAGGCTGGCGAACCGGTAGCCGGCCAGGGAGGCGTCGGCCACCTGCTTCACCACTTCACCCTTAGTCGCGCTCCGGGCCTGGCGCTGCTCGCGCTCGCGCGCCGCCTTCTTCGCCTTCGCCTCCTCGGCCAGCTTGCGCAGACGTTCGATCAGGCGGGCGAGGCGGCGCTCGTCGCGCACCAGGCTGTCGATCTCCTTGCGCTGCTGGCTGATCTGCTGGGACAGCTTGTCGTAGACGCTCTTGCGTGCCTGCCGCTCGCCGTCCAGCTGCTTGTGGTGCTGCAACTGGGTCTGCCGCACCTGCTCCATCTCTTCCCGGCGCTGCCGGGTCTTGTCCTCGACCTCGGCGAGTTCGGCCAGGGTGGCGCGATGGCGTTCGATCAGGGCCGTACGGGCACGGCCGATATAGGCGTAATAGCCGAGGTCGCGCTGGACGTCGGCCGGATTGCGGCCGGACAGGAGCAGACGGAGGCTGTCGACGTCGCCACGGCTGTAGCGTTGCCGAAGCAGGATGGTCACCTGGGCCTCCTCTTCGTGCAGCCTGGCCTCGATGGCCTGTTGCTCGTCGGCCAGCTGGCTCAGGGTGGCGCCCAGCCTGCGCTCGTCCTTCTGGAGTCCGGCCAGGGCGCGTTTGACCTCGGAGATGCGTTTTTCCGAATCGCGCAGGCCGTCGGCGGCTTCCTTGCGATCTTCCGCGGCCTGCTCGACTTCCTCGCGCAGTTTGGCGATGCGCTCGCGCAGATCGCCCAGCTCCTGTTCCTTGCCGTCCGGTGCCGCCGCGGCGGCACCGGAACACAGCCATAACAGCAGGACGATCAGCCGTCGGTACACAAGCCGGTCAGGTGTCGAATTCGACCAGGGGATGCCCGGTCATTTCCCTGGGCTGGGGCAGGTCCATCATCTTCAGGAGGGTCGGCGCGATGTCCTCCAGGGCACCGGTCTCGGCCAACTTGGCCGGGCGGCCGACGAACAGCAGGGGCACCACGTTGGTGGTGTGTGCGGTATGCGGCTGCTTGTTCTCCAGATCGACCATGCACTCGGCGTTGCCGTGGTCGGCGGTGATCAGCACCTCGCCGCCGATCTCCTGCATGGCCGGCACGACCCGGCCCAGGCAGACGTCGACGGCCTCGACGGCCTGGCGGGCAGCGTCGAAGTTGCCGGTGTGGCCGACCATGTCGGCGTTGGCATAGTTGCAGATGATGGCATCGAACTTGCGGCTCTTGATCGCCTCGACCAGTTTGTCGGTCACTTCGTAGGCGCTCATCTCGGGCTGCTGGTCGTAGTGGGAGACCGGCGGCGATTTCACCAGGACGCGTTCCTCGCCCGGATAGACGGTCTCCTCGCCACCGTTGAAGAAATAGGTGACGTGGGGATATTTCTCGGTCTCGGCGATGCGCAACTGGCGCAGGCCCAGGCTGGCGATGTATTCGCCGAAGCCGTTGCGCAGGCGCTCGGGCGGGAAGGCGACCGGCACGTCGAACTCGTCGCTATAGTGGGTCAGCGTGCAATAGTCGGACAGCTTCGGCACGTACTTGCGCTCGAAGCCGTCGAAATCGGGTTGCAGGAAGGCCTTGGTCAGCTCGCGCGCGCGGTCGGAACGGAAATTCATGTACACCACCGCGTCGCCGTCGTGCATGCGGGGCGCGGCCTCGCCTTCGGCGGCGATGATGGTCGGCCTGACGAACTCGTCGGTCTCGCCCCGCTCATAGGCCATCGCAAGGCCTTGCAGGGCGGTGGGCGCACGATATTCCGCCTCGCCCAGAGTGATCATGTCGTAGGCCACCTGCACGCGCGGCCAGCGCTTGTCCCGGTCCATGCCGTAATAGCGGCCGCTGATGGTGGCGATGCGACCCTTGCCGAGGGCATCCAGCTTGTCCTGCAGGCGCTGGAGATAGCTGTCGGCACACTTGGGCGGCGTGTCGCGGCCATCCAGGAAGGCATGCACCATGATCTTTTCCACGCCACCACGCACCGCCATCTCCAGCATCGCGTGGATGTGGCCCTCGTGGCTGTGGACACCGCCATCCGACAGCAGGCCGAAGATATGCAGGGTAGCGTCGTTGGTCTTGACCTTCTCGACCAACTCCATCAGCGCCAGGTTTTCAAAGAAGTGGCCGAGCTGGATGGAGCGGTCGATGCGGGTGAATTCCTGATACACCACGCGGCCGGCGCCGATGTTCAGGTGCCCCACCTCGGAGTTGCCCATCTGTCCGCCCGGCAGGCCGACGGCGGCCTCGGAGGCATGGATCAGGGTGTGCGGGCAGGTCGCCCAGAGCCGATCGAAATTCGGCTTGTGGGCAGCGGCGATGGCGTTGTTCTGGGCAGACTCGCGGTAACCGAAACCATCGAGAATGATCAACAGGACGGGGCGTGTATTAGGAGGCATCAGAAGATTTTATCGTAGACAGGATCACTTTACGCGCAGTATTTTAGTATATTTGAATACGCGCTTGAATTTCAGTCATAACTCACCCATGCCTGACATGGGCCAACGGAGTCGATAAATATGACCATGGAGTCCACCTCCGAACTCATCGAGAAAGACGAACATATCGAGCAAGCCTCGCGTGCGCTCAAGGCGATGTCGCACCCCCTGCGCCTGAAGATACTGTGCGTGCTGGGCGACAACGAGGTCAGCGTGCAGGACATAGTGGACAGCGTCGGCACTTCGCAAAGCAACATCTCCCAGCATCTCGCCATCCTCCGCGACAAAGGCGTGCTGCGCACCCGCAAGGACGCCAACAGGGTATTTTACCGCGTCGCCGACACCCGCACGCTGCAACTGATCAGCATGATGCGCGACGTTTTTTGCGCATTTACGAAATAGCCCCCGGACTTGAATTGTTCTCAGCAGGGCTTATCTTTACATAAGAATATTTAATGTTTAATATTAGTGTCCTCTAATATTCCGGCCCCTGCCAAGGCCGGGATTCCGCCTTGTCGCTAGGAGCATGAATATTATGACGCCCCATCGGATGCGTCCGGCCATATTGGCCGTCGCGCTTGCCATGGTCACCCCGGCCGCCTGGTCGGAGACGCTTGCCTTCAAGCAATGCGTCGACCAGGCGATAGCCCAGAACCCGGAGATGGCCATTTCCGAGGCCCAGGTCAAGCAGGCCGAGGCCGCCGTCCGCCAGGCCGAGGGCAACCGCTTGCCGCGCCTGAACCTGTCCCTGACCGCCAGCCGCAGCAACGACGCCCTCAATGCCTTCGGCATGAAGCTGGGCCAGCGCAATGCCACCTTCGGCGATTTCGGCGCCGGCGAGTTCGACCCCACCAACCCCAACGTCTTGTCGGTCGCCCCCCACGACCTGAACCACCCCGACGCCGTCAACAACTTCAACACCCGGGTCGAACTGCTAGTGCCGGTCTACAACGGCGGCATGGTGGGCCAGTACGTCAAGCAGGCCCAGTCCTACGTCCGCGCCGCCCAAGCCGGCGACCGGATGGCGCGCCAGCAACTGACCAAGAATGTCCTGATGGCCTACCAGGGCGTCCATACCGCGCGCGCCTACATCCAGGTCGCCAAGGAAGGCATCGCCGCCGCCGAGGAGTACGTCCGCATCACCGAACGCCTGCACCAGCAGGGCATGGCGGTGAAGAGCGACCTCCTGTCGGCCCAGGTCAACCTGGCAGACGTCCGCCTGAAGCTGGCCGAGGCCCGCAACGCCGAGGCCATGGCCCTGGACCAGTTGCACCTGCTGCTCGGCAAGCCCCTGGCCGAACCGCTCGACGTCGGCGAACCGGTCATGCCGACCCTGTTGGCCGGCGAGACCGACGCCCTGCGCGCCCAGGCCCAGGCCAACCACCAAGGCCTGAGCGCCCTGCGCGCGCAGGGCGAAGGCGCCAGCGCCGCGGTAGAAGCCGCGCGCGCCGGCCTCAAGCCGCAGTTCAACGTCATGTTGCGCCAGGACTGGAACGACGACAGCCTGGGACTCGGTGCCGCGTCCTACACCGCCGCCGGTGTGCTGTCCTGGACCGCCTTCGACGGCGGCAGCACGCGCGCCGCCGTCGACCGCGCCGGCGTCCAGAATCGCGTCGCAACGAGGAGAACCATGACGACCTTGCCCATCCTGCGCGCTGTGGCCGCCGCCGTTGTGGTGCTCGGCCTGGCCGTTGCCGCGACCGCGGCGTCGCCCGCGAAGCCGGCCA
>JAAXVP010000479.1 GCA_013335435.1 Thiobacillus sp.
CCTCCCCCGAGGGGGGAGGGGGGGATATGCAGCACGTCGCCCACCCGCAGGGTACGGCCGCCGTGGCCGCCGAACTGGCCGAGGGTGAAGGTGGACTTGGAGCCCAGGTAGTCGGGGGCCTGGAAGCCGCCCGCCACGGCGAGATAGCTGCGCAGGCCGGCGCCCTCGACCCGGCCCAGCTGCAGCACCGAGCCGGCCTTGACCGGGTAGGCGCGCCAGTTATTCAGCGCCTCGCCGTCCAGCTTGGCGGCCATGGCCGCGCCGCCCAGGGTGATGACGCTGTCGCAGTTGAACTTGAGGGTCGGGCCGGCGGCGGTCAGTTCCAGGGCGGCCATGCCCTCCGGGTTGCCGACCAGGCGGTTGGCCAGGCGCATGGACAGGGCGTCCATCGGCCCCGAGGGCGGCACGCCGACGTCCCAGTAGCCGGTCCGGCCGGGCCAGTCCTGGATGCTCGATTGGACGCCCGGCTCCAGCACGTCGATGGTGGCGGGCCGGTAGTGGAAGCCCTCCAGCATGCGGGTGATCTGTCTTCCGGCGACGAAGTCGGGGTAGGCCAGGACCTGGGCGAGGTAGGCCCGGTTGGTCTCGATGCCGGCCACCTCGCTCGCCTCCAGGGCGGCGATCAACTTGGTCCGCGCGCTTTCACGGTCCGGGCCGTAGGCGATCAGCTTGGCCAGCATGGGGTCGTAGTTGGGCGGCACCACGGTGCCGTCCTGCACCCAGGCGTCGACCCGCAGGTCGGCCGGGAAGCGAGCGGCGGTGAGCAGGCCGGCGCAGGGCTGGAAATTCTTGTTCGGGTCCTCGGCGTACAGACGGACCTGGATGGCGGCGCCCTTGGGGGCGATGGCGAAGCTGTCGAGCGGGGCGAGGTCGCCGCTGGCCTGGCGGATCATCCACTCGACCAGGTCGACGCCGGTCACTTCCTCGGTGACGCCGTGCTCGACCTGCAGGCGGGTGTTCACCTCCAGGAAGTAGAACTCGCCGGTGCTGGCGTCGTAGACGAATTCCACCGTGCCGGCCGAGCGGTAGTTCACCGCCTGGCCGAGGCGCACGGCGGTGGCCAGGAGGTCGGCGCGCTGGCCGTCGGTGAGGCCGGGGGCCGGGGTCTCCTCGACGACCTTCTGGTTACGCCTCTGCACCGAGCAGTCACGCTCCCCCAGGGCGACCACCTTGCCCTGGCCGTCGCCGAAGATCTGCACCTCGATGTGGCGCGCCTTCTCGACGTACTTCTCCAGGTAGATGCCGGCCTCCTTGAAGTTGGCCCGGGCCAGGCGGTCGACGGAGGCATAGGCCTCGGCGAGTTGGTCCTCGCTCCAGATCAGGCGCATGCCGATGCCGCCGCCGCCGGCGGTGCTTTTCAGCATGACCGGGTAGCCGATGCGCCGGGCCTCGGCCTGGGCGTGGCCGACGTCGGCGAGCAGGCCGGAGCCGGGCAGCAGGGGCACGCCGTTCTTTTCCGCCAGCTCGCGCGCCGTGTGCTTGAGGCCGAAGGCGCGCATCTGGTCGCCGGTGGGGCCGACGAAGGCGATGCCGGCGGCGGCGCAGGCATCGGCGAAGTCGGGGTTCTCGGACAGGAAGCCGTAGCCGGGATGGATCGCCTCGGCGCCGCACTCCTTGGCGATGGCCAGGATCTTGTCGGCGCGCAGGTAGCTCTCGGCGGCCGGGGCGGGCCCGAGCAGGTAGGCCTCATCGGCGTCGAGGACGTGGCGGGCGCCGGCATCGGCCTCGGAATATACGGCCACCGAGGCCACGCCCAGCTTCTTCAGGGTGCGCTGGATGCGGCAGGCGATGGCGCCGCGATTGGCGATCAGGACTTTCTTGAACATCTCACTCCTGGTGCGGGGCGTCCCGCATTTCTATGTTTGTCGGCGCGGG
>JAAXVP010000216.1 GCA_013335435.1 Thiobacillus sp.
CCCTGGTGGGGGAGGGCTAGGGAGAGGGGGAGGCAAGCATTGCTTGCCATGCCAGGCTTCCGGAGTATTAGTGCTAATCAAGAAATCCTTTGTCGTCATTGCGAGCGTAGCGTGGCAATCCATGAGGCTTGCAGAATCAATGATTTCTGGATCGCCACGTCGCTATGCTCCTCGCGATGACGGATTAAAGCGTTTCCCTAAGCGTGTTCCAAATGAACTGGATTCCCGCCTGCGCGGGAATGACGCATCGACGGTGGGGCATGTTTCCATCCGGCCTCCCTTTGCTGGCGGGTCTGTCCGGGGCCTCCTGGCATGACGCGCGTATGGCTGCATCGCCTGAGCCTGGCCCAACTGGCCATGGTGGCGCCGCGCGGGCACTACCAAACCGTTCCCCGGAGTGTCGTGGTCCTTTCCCATGGCGTCCTGCCCACCACCGACATGTACCTGGCCGCTCGCCTGGCCGAATTGGGCGTGGGCGAGCCGCGCTATGTCGACACTCGCATCGAAGTCCCCGCCGTCGGACTGTTCCCGGACGGCGCCTTCGTCATCGTTGTGCGCCATGCGCCGCGGCGCTGGTTGCGTGTCCTGGCCGCCTCGGCGTCCCGGTTGTCCGGAGTCGTCTGGCTGCTCGACGATGACATCCCCGGCGTGCTGGCCAGCACCGATCTGCCGCTTCACTATGCCTTGCGCACCGCTTCCCGCTACCTGGTCACGCGCGACCTCCTGGCCCGGCTGTGCCACGAGGTTTGGGTCTCCACCGCCTTCCTGCGCGATAAATATGCCGCGGCCCGGCCGCGCCTGTTGCAGCCGCTTTACCTGGGGGCGCCCTTTCACGCCAAGGCCGAGGCGGTCACCTACTTCTACCACGGCACCGCGGCGCACCGGCTGGAATTGGAGTTCCTGGTCGGGGTGGTGCGCCGGGTCCAGGCCCGGTTGGAGAATGCCCATTTCGAGGTCATCGGCGACGAGGGTACTCGCGACCTGTTCCGTGGCATCCCGCGGGTGCGGGTGCAGCATCCGATGACCTGGCCGGATTTCCTGGCCTACACGTCGGGCGTGCACCATGCCGTCGGCCTGGCGCCGATGCTGGATAGCCAGTTCAACCGGGCGCGCTCGCACAACAAGCTCTACGACATCACCCGAGCCGGCGCGGTGGGCATCTATTCCGACCTCGACATTTATCGCGAGCACGTGCGCGACGGCGTCAACGGCCTGCTGCTGGCCAACGACGAGGCGACCTGGGCCGAGGCGGTTTGCCGGCTGCTCGGCGATGCCCCGGTGCGTCTCGCCATGCAGCGCGAGGCCCAGGCCTGGTGCGAGGGACAGCGCCACGACCCGTGCTTCCGTCTGCGTGCCTTCGGCGACGAGACATGAGCCCCCGGCCATGTACCTGACCTTTTCGCCCGCCCTGGCGGCCGTGCCGCATATCGACCGTTTTCTGGGCGGCCCGGTCGCCTGGCCGCCGACCTGGTCGCCCGGGCCCGGGGACGTAGTCCTGGGTTGGGGGCGCAAGCGGAGCTACCGCTGGGCGGAACGCTACGCCCGCCACCACGGCATCGCCTGCGCCAGCCTGGAGGATGGCTTCCTGCGCTCGGTGGGCTTCGGCCGGGGCGAAGCGCCCTTGTCCCTGGTGCTCGACGACCTGGGTATCTACTACGATGCCGGCGCGCCGTCCCGCCTGGAGGTTTTGATCGCCGAGGCAGGCCCGGATGCGGAACAGACGCGCCGTGCCAATGCCCTGACCGCGGCCTGGCGCGATGGCCGGCTGTCGAAATACAACCATGCCCGCGACGGCCAGGAAGGCCTGCCGGAGGTGTATGTCCTGGTGGTGGACCAGACCCTGGGCGATGCCTCGGTCTCGGGCGGCCTGGCGGATGCCGGCAGTTTCCGGCGCATGCTGGAGGCGGCCCTGGACGAGCATCCGGAGGCCGAGATCCTGCTCAAGGTCCATCCCGAGGTGTTCGCCGGGCGCAAGCGCGGCTACTTCGAGCGCCTGTCCCCGGGGGGCGCCGGCCGGGTGCGCGTGCTCGGCCAGGACAGCCACCCCGCCGGCCTGATCGAGCGGGCGGCGGCGGTCTACACGGTGACTTCCCAGATGGGTTTCGAGGGCCTGCTCTGGGGGCGGCCGGTGCGCACCTTCGGCATGCCCTTCTACGCCGGCTGGGGGCTCACCGGCGACGACCTGGCGGCGCCGGCGCGCCGCCGGCAGGTGCCCTTGCCGGCCCTGGTGCTGGCCGCCCTGGTGGATTACCCGCGCTATATCGATCCGGAAACCGGCGAGCGTTGCGAGGTCGAGCGGGTCATGGCGCATCTGGCCTTGCAACGCCGGATGCGCGAGCGTTTCCCGGCGCAAGTCCATGCCGTCGGCTTCGGTCGCCTGCGCCGGCCGGCGGCACGCGCCTATTTCGCCGGCAGCCGGCTGGTCTGGCAGCGTGCAGGCGACGACTTGCCGGCGGGGGCCTGCGTGGCCCGCTGGGGGCGGCGGGCGGATGAGTCGCCGGCCCAGGCCGAGCCGGTGCGCCTGGAGGACGGCTTCCTGCGCTCGGTAGGCCTGGGCGCGGAACTGGCGCAGCCATTGTCCCTGGCCATGGACCGGGTCGGTATCTATTACGATTCGACGCGGCCGAGCGAACTGGAACGCATCCTGCAGGCCACGGCCTTCGACCGGGATCTGCTGGACCGTGCCGCCCACCTGCGCCGGCGCATCGTCGCCGCCGGGGTGACCAAGTACAACGTCGGCCAGGGCGGCTGGACGCGGCCGGAGGATGCCGGCCGGGTCATCCTGGTGCCGGGCCAGGTGGAGAACGACGCTTCGATCCGTTATGGCGCGCCCGGTGTCCGTGGCAACCTGGAACTGCTCAAGGCCGTGCGGGCGGCGAACCCGGATGCACATGTCGTCTACAAGCCACACCCCGATGTCCTGGCCGGCCTGCGCCGGGCCGGCCGCGCCGAGTCGGAGGCCGCGGCGCATTGCGATGCCGTGGTGACCGCGGCCGCCATGGCGGAGTTGCTCGACCAGGTCGACGAGGTGCACGTCATCACCTCGTTGGCCGGGTTCGAGGCGCTGTTGCGCGGCAAGCGAGTGGTGGCCTACGGCCAGCCTTTCTACGCCGGCTGGGGTCTGACCGTCGACCTGGTCCCGGCGGCACGGCGCACGCGCCGACTGTCGCTGGACGAGCTGGTGGCCGGCGTCCTGCTCCTGTACCCGACCTATGTCAGCCGGGTGACCGGCCGTTTCACCAGCGCCGAGCGCGCCCTGGAGGAGTTGCTCGCCTGGCGGGCCGAGGAGTCGGTGCCGAAGCCGTGGCCGGTGCGCCTGGCGAGGCGGCTCGGGCGGGCGGTGATCGGGGTGTACAACCGTTGGCGCGACGGGGTTGCGCCGGAGTGATCCGATTTTGTCCTCCCCGCGCAGGCGGGTATCCAGCCTGCGCGGGGAGGACAAAACAGTGCGCTATTCGGCCACCGGCAAGGGCCGATTGAGGCAATCGCGGTCCAACCTGGTGACGGCCTCGTTTACCGCGGCGCCCAGGCCTGGCTCGCGGTAGAACACGCCGCGTACCTGGATACAGGCGGCCATGGCGTCGAGGTAGGCGTCGCGCAGGCGCTGGTCGGGCGCTACGGCCTGGTGCCAGAAGTCGTCCAGCGACCCCTGGAAGGTCAGCCCCGGGACGTCGTACACCGCCTCGCCCAGGACGGTCACCGGGGCATCCATGGCCAGGGCCTGGAGCCCCGAGGTGCTGTTGACGGTGACCATGCCGCGCGAGCGCCGGATCATGGCGTACAGGCTGCCGCCGTCCAGGTAGTGGACCCGGCCGGCGACGCCGTGCGCGCTGGCCAGGCGTTCGACCAGGCGGCGCCAATTCCTCAGGCCCGGGTCCCAGGGGTGGACCTTGACCAGCAGATGGCAGGCCGGATCGGCATGGCCGGCGAAGGAGGCGATCACCTCGGCGATCGGCGTCGCCATGTCCGGGTAGGGTGAATAGGCGCGGATCTGGAAGTCGTTCTCCATCTGGAGCGGGAACAGGTAGTAGGGCGCCCGGTCGGTCGCGAGCCCGGCCAGGACCGCTGCCGACCGGCGCGTCCGGCCGCGCCCGGTGAGCATGCGCCAGCCGGTACCCAGGTAGGCGAGGAGCGGATTCTCGACCTTGAAGCTGCGGTAGTGCGGGAACAGGAACCAGAGGAAATGGCTGGTCAGGTGATAGGCCATCTCGGACAGCGCCATGCCCCAGAAGCTGTCCTCGTAGAGCCGCTCCAGCGCGGCCTTCGGGCACGTGGCGGCGAGTTCCAGGATGGTGGCGGGATCGCGCGGGAAACGGGAATGGGCGCTCATGCCGTCGCGTTCCAGGATGATCCAGTCCGGGCGCAGGTAGCCGAAGTCGGTGACGGCGACCCGGATGCCGCGTGCCCGGGCGGCGGCGATGGCGAGCTTGTGGTGGTCGCGCTGCTCGCCCAGGAGCACCAGGTCGGTGATGCCGTGGCGGTCGAGAAAGCCGGCGATGTAGGCCGGCCAGCCGGCCAGGCGGCCGCGGTAGTTGATTGCGCCGGGGCGGCGCCAGAACAACTGGTCGCCGACGCACAGGTTGATCCGGTAGGTGACGTGGCCGCGCGCCTCAAGGCCCGCGGCGATGCGGGCGAAGAAGGGCGAGGAGGGGCCCTGCAGGAACAGGAAGGCGCGCCGGGGCATCACGCCGGTAGGTCGGGTTCGGCCCAACGCCAGGCCGTTGGCCGGTCCATGAGGGCGCGCATGAGGCCGAAGTTGCCGTCGTGGGTGGGGCGCAAGGCCTGGACGCGGGCGAGCAGCGGGGCGCCCGCGAGGGCGAAGTCGCCCAGCATGTCGACGATCTTGTGGCGTACGAACTCGTCCGGCATGCGGGTGCCGCCGATCACCCGCCGACCGACCAGGGTGGCCGCGCACCAGGGGCCGGCGCCGCGCAGGATGGGGATGCCGCGGGCGAGGCCATAGAGCATGGCCGGAATGGCCAGCTTGACCTGGCCGAACGAGCGCGCGGCGGCGATGTCGCGGCGGAACGCCGCCGGGGTCAGGGTGCCCTGCCAGTGCCACACGCCCACGTCCTTCATGGTCATGGTGACGTCCAGTTCCAGGCCGGTGCCGCCGTTGGGCATCAGGGCGAGGCGGTGCGGCCCCTGTTCCCAGACCACCTCCTCGATCACCTCGATGAAGCGCAGCGGCGCCGCCAGTTCGTCCCGGCCGGCCTTGACCAGGGCGTCGACCCAGGGCCGGGCGCTGCCGTCCAGGATGGGCACCTCCTCGGCGGAGAGTTCGACCCGGACATCGTCGATGCCGCAGGCGCGCAGGGCGGCGAGCAGGTGTTCGGTGGTGCGCACGACCACGCCCTCGGGCGACTTCAGGGCGGTGCACAGGGGCTGGCCGTGGCGCAGGTCGAGGGCGGCCGGCAGCGCCGCCTGGGGGCGGGCGAAGACGATGCCGTGGCCGGCCGGCGCGGGCAGCAGGCGGACCCGGCAGCGCCGCCCGGTGTGCAGGCCGCGGCCGGTCATCTCGACGGGGGCGGCCAGGGTGCCGCGCCGGCTGGGCCAGCCGGGCACCGGGGCGATACGGGCGACCTCAGGCAAAGCGGAACAGCCTCTGCAGGAACAGGCTTGCCGAAGGGGGCAGCAGGGCCAGGAACCACATGGCGAGAGCGAGCGGCCAGGGGAAGGCGATGCGGGCGCGATTGCGCGCCAGGCCGGCGCGGATGATCGCCGCCGCCCGTTCGGCCGGGACCAGGAAGGGGCGCGGGCAGGGATAGGCGTCGCTCATGGCGGTGGCGACGAAGCCCGGACAGATCACGGTGACGCCGATCCCGCGCCCGGCCAGGAGGCCGCGCAGGCCCTCGCCCTCAAGGTCTACGGCGAGGGAGAAGCGGCTGTTCATGCGCTTGCGGGCGTCGATCTCCTGAAGGAGGGGCTGGTGGTCGACCGTGCGGCCTCCTTTTTTATCGGAGACAAGGTGATCGATGTCGAATGCGGCCTGC
>JAAXVP010000217.1 GCA_013335435.1 Thiobacillus sp.
CACTTGGCGTGGTGCTTGCGGTGGATGGCTGCCCATTCCTTGGTGACCATGCCGGTGGTCAGCCACAGCCAGAACCGGAAGAACAGCGACGGCAGCGCGTGCAGGTCGAGTGCCCGGTGTGCCTGGTGGCGATGCAGGAAAATGGTAACGGAGGCGATGGTCACGTGAGTCATCGCGAGGGTGGTGAGGACATAACCCCACCACGGCAGATCAAGCAGTCCGGAAAACATCAGGCCTAGCGTCCTTCATGGAATAGTGCGCGGATTCTAGTCGAGAGCGCCCCCGTCAAACCGGGGAGTGCACACAAATAGGTGGCGCTGGCACGGCCGGGCCAGTTTTACTGTGGTACGGCGGAGACACCTGCGCTTGCAGGGCTTATCGGCAGCCCGGGGGCCGAGTTGAGGATGCGCACCTCGCGCTGCGGAAAGGGAATTTCGATCCCCTCCTCCTTGAAGCGTCGCCAGACCTCCAGATTGATCGCCGAGCGGATGCCGAGGGTGCCTTCGACCGGATCGCGGATCCAGAAGCCGAGCTGCAGGTTGATGCCGCTGTCGGCAAAGGCCTCGACAAAGGCCTTGGGTTCCGGATCGTCCATCACCCGCGGCTGGGTCTTGGCCGCCAGCACCAGGATGCTCATCACCTGCTCCAGGTCGGCGGCGTAGCTGACCTGGATCGGCAGCGAGATCCGCACCTTCGGATCGGTGAAGGTTTCGTTCTGCACCACCGAGCCCACCAGGGTTTCGTTGGGCACGATGGACTCGATGCCGGTCATGCCCTTGAGCACCGTGTAGCGGGTGGTGATCTGGCTGACGATGCCGCGCTCGTTGCCCACCGAAATCAAATTGCCCATGCGGATCGAACGATCGAGCAGCAGGATGAAGCCCGACACGTAGTTTGCGGCGATCTTCTGCATGCCGAAACCCAGGCCGACGCCCAGCGCCCCGCCGAACACCGACAGGGCGGTCAGGTCGATCCCCACCAGCGGCAGGCCGAGCGTCACCGCCAACACCAGCAGCAAAGCCTTCGAGAGCCGCGCGAACACCAGCTTCATGTTGGGATCGAGGCCCTCGGTGCGCATCAGCCGGCTCTCGATGGCGCCGGCGATCCACAGGGCCACCAGCACCGTCACGAGCACCGTCAGGATGCCCTGCAAGAGCATCCACAGATTGAGCTTGGCCTTGCCGATGCTGAAGCCGATCTGCTCGAGGCCATCGATGACGGTCGGCAGCACGCCGGTGATGTGCAGAGCCACCACCACCCACGCCGCGGTAGCAAAGAACTTCTCGAAAGTGGTCAGCCAGCCGGCCTGCGGAAAGGCCCGCTTGAGGGCATGAACGGTCAGGCGGATCCCCGCCATGGCCAGTAGCAGCGGAGCCGCCAGCTTGAACAGATTGACGTGGTGCCAGTGACTGAGAATGCTGCGCGCCACCAGCACGATGACCAGCGCCGTGAGCGGAAAGACCACCCGGCGCAGGCCCTCCTCGCTCCCCCCCTTGGTGAGCGCAGGATTGGCCTCGCGGCGCAGGTGGATCATCAGCCGGATGCGCCGGGAGATCACCGCCGCGATGACCAGGCAAAAGACGAGCACACCCACTTGCCAAAGCATTTCAGGCTTCTGGCTGTCCTGCCAGAGATCAATCAGGAGTTGCGCGATCTGATTCTCTTCCACTTTCTTTCCTCTTCCGTCCGGGCAGCTCGTCGAGGCTGCGCAGGAGCCGGGCTTCGGCCCTGTGCTGCTGCCAGTTTTCCAGGTAGATCTTCACCAGCGCCGGATTGCCGCGCAGGATCAACAAGTTCTCGGCGTTGCTGAGCCGCGCCGCGCGAGTGAAATTGTAGGAGCCGGTCGCCACCGCACCGCGGCTCGAGGCCGGGTCGAAGATCATCACCTTGTTGTGGGCGATGTTGTAGCGGGTCTCGACGGCGACGGGAATGCCCGCCGCCATCAATTGCGGCAACACGCTGGGCGAGGCCGGCCGGTTCATCTCGGCATCCAGCAGCACCTCGACGCGGACCCCGCGCCGGTGGGCCTCGACAAGGCCGCGCAGCAGGGGCTTGCTGGTGAACAGGTAGGCCTGCACGAGTATCTGTTCACGCGCCTCGCCGATGACCCGCAACAGCGCCGCTTCCGGATCGTTGTGCGGGGAAAAGGCAATCTCGACATTTCCCCGCGCGGCGATGGTGACCGACGGTTCCGGCGCATACACAGCCCCGGCCCCGCTTGCGAATATCAGCGCCAGGCCTGCCAGCGGCAGGCGCAGCCTGTTCATCCGGCCTTGCGTTCCAGTACTGCGGCAAAGAAGCCGTCGGTGTCGTGGGCCGCCGGCGTCAGACGCAACTGCTCACCGCAGGCAATCACGATGCCCTGTTTGGCGAGCACTTCTTCGGCGCTGATCTGGGTGAAGTTTTCGTTGCCGGCCAGAAAGGCGGCGACGATGGCTTCGTTTTCTTCGGGCAGCAGGCTACAGGTGGCGTAGACCAAACGGCCGCCCGGCTTGACCAGACGGGCCGCGCTGGCCAGGATCGCCGCCTGCTTGACGGTCAGTTCGGCCAGAGCCTCGGGGCTCTGGCGCCACTTGATGTCCGGATTGCGGCGCAGGGTGCCGAGGCCGCTGCACGGCGCATCCACCAGCACGCGGTCGATCTTGCCGGCCAGGCGCTTGACGCGCGGATCGTTCTCGCTGGCGATGACCACCGGGTGGATGTTCGACAGGCCGGAACGGGCCATGCGCGGCTTGAGCTTGGACAGGCGCTTGTCCGACACGTCAAAGGCGTACAGACGGCCGGAGTTGCGCATCAGGGCGCCGAGCAGCAGCGTCTTGCCACCGGCACCGGCGCAGAAGTCCACCACCATTTCGCCACGCTTGGGCTGCATGAGGAAACCGAGCAGTTGGCTGCCCTCGTCCTGCACTTCAAAGCTGCCATCGAGAAACTTCGGATGCTTTTGCAGGGCCGGCTTGTTCTCCAGGCGGATGGCCAGCGGCGAATAACGGCCGGCGGCGCAATGGATGCCTTCGGCCTTCAGCTGTTCGATGAGCACATCGCGCTCGACCTTGAGCGGATTGACGCGCAGATCCAGCGGCGCCGGGCGATTGAGGCTCTGGGCCAGGGTCAGGACCTGCTCCGGGGTGAGGGTGGCGAGCAGGCGCTCGGCCAGCCAGTCGGGCATGTCGGCGGACTCGGCCAGACTGAGTTCGCCCATCTCGCGGCCCTTCACGGCGGTGAAGAAATCGGTATCGCGGCCATGCAGGCCGTCGCCGAGCTGGCGCAGGGTGGTGCCTTCGACACGGGCCAGCCACGCCAGAACCAGGTGGCGGGTGGAGCTCTCCGGCACGCACATGCGTTCGAGGGTGCGCTTGCGGCGCAGCACGCCATACACGGCCTCGGCGACGAAGGCCCGGTCACGGGCGCCCAGTTCGTCACGCAAGTCGCGGAAGTAGCGCGACAGCACCGAGTCGGCGGGGTAGTCGAAACGCAGGATGGAGCGGAGGGCCTGGCTGGCGGAGTTGATCTGGGCGGCGGTAATGGTCATGGAAATCCGATACTGAAAAAACGGCCGGACGCAGGCGCGCCCGGCGGAATGCGGTGGAGTTTACTGCCTGGAGCGTGTGCCGAGGTCAACGCCGGTGGCGACCTGGTCGAGCACATCGCCGTTCTTGTCGGTGATTTTGAGACGAACAGGCAGGTTTGCGTAATCCCGGGCGAGCCAGATATCGATCTTCAACTCGCCCCGGTGACCGCTGCTGCCGAGATGGTAGGCGGAAACCTTGCCAGCGGGCACTTCGATTTCCTCGATGCCGAGGTTCTCGATGACCGAGCGCACGGCGCTCTTGCCGGTCACCACCAGCAGTTCGGCGCGCAGCGGGCCTTCCGGCTGAAGGGCCAGGTGGTGCATGAGCGAGAGCACGTCCTGATCGCCCTCGGCGAGGGAGAACTCCCGCCGCCGCTCGCCGGCAACCAGCACGACCTGGGCCGAGGACCAGTCGAAATCGGCCCGTTCTTTTACCTTGCCGTCCCGTTCGACGGTGAATTTTTCGGGCAGCAGGCCCTTCGGCCCGATACGCCCTTCACTGCGCTGAACCATCCGGAAGGGTTTCAGCAGGCCGACGAGGCCGGAGGTTTCGATCACGGTCTCCATCGAGTAGTGCGTCTGGTCGTGAGTCCAGGCATGGGTGGTGCGACCGATGATGAAGTTCTGCTCGCCGCGGATCACGTTGTACTGGACCTTGCCCGACGCCGCCCACAACTCGGCGAGACCGGGCGCGCCAGCCTTGCCGTCGGTGCCGGTCGACGCGTCGACGCTGACAGACGGATCCGTTGGCGGCGCAACATCCTTGCCGTCACCCGCACTGCTCGCAAGCGACGGATCGGGCACCACGTCGGCCGTCGGCCCCGTCGCGGCCTGCGGTTCGGCCGGACGCGACGGTTTGCGGGGCCTGGGGCGCGGGCGCGGCGGCGGGGCATCGCCCAGCACGACCCGCTTTTCATCGGACTGACGCAGGCCCGGCTTTGGCAGGGGCGTCAGGCGCGCATCAAGCGGCGGCAACACACTGGCGTCTTCGGTCGGCAGGCGCCACGAGGGGCTCATCAGGACGATCAGGTGCACCACCGCGGACACCGCGATGGCCACGGAAAGGCTGCGATTACGTCCGCTGAATACGGCCACAGGTGCGTCAGAGCTCGACAGGCGGCACCGTCCAGCCAGCCGGACCGGCCGCTTCGCCGCGAACCTGGACGCGGCCCGTGTTGGTCAGGGTCAGGCGGTCTTCAACGAACCAGCGCACGGCCTGCGGATAGATGCGGTGCTCCTGCACCAGCACCCGGGCCGACAGCGTGGTCTCGTCGTCACCGGACAGAACCGGCACCACGGCCTGGACCACGATGGGTCCGCAATCGAGGGTCGGGGTGACGAAATGGACCGTCGTGCCATGCACCCGCACGCCCGCCTCCAGTGCCCGCTGGTGAGTGTGCAGGCCGGGAAAGGACGGCAGCAGGCTCGGATGGATGTTGAGCAGGCGGCCAGCATAGCGCGCCACGAAGCCGTCGGTGAGCACGCGCATGAAGCCGGCCAGCACGACCAGATCGGGCGCCAGTGCGTCGATGCGCTCGGCCAGCGCGGCGTCGAAGGCTTCCCGGCTCGGATAGGCCTTGTGATCGACAACGATGGCCGGAATGGCGTGGGCGGCAGCGAAGGCGAGGCCTGCCGCATCGGGCCGGTTGGCGATCACCGCAGCGATCCGGGCACCGGGAATCTGCGCCCGCACGATGGCCTCCATGTTGCTGCCGCGGCCGGAAATCAGGATGACGATATTCTTCATGCCGAACCCTTATACCGCCTGCGCCCGGCGCCCGCGCAGCCAGCCGATGGCCACCGGCAGCAGCGAGATGGCGATGATGCCGAGGATCACCAGGGACAGGTTCTTCTTCACCTCCGGCAGATTGCCGAAACCGTAGCCCAGCCAGGTGAGCGAAAAGATCCAGATGAAGCCGCCCAGAAAATCGAGGCTCACGAAGCGCGGGTAAGTCATGCGCGCCACGCCGGCGACAAACGGCGCGAAGGTGCGCAGCAGGGGCAGAAAGCGCGCAATGATGATCGTCTTGCCGCCGTGGGACTCGAAATACGCATGGGTCTTGTCGAAGGCCTTGCGGTTGAAGAAGCGCGAGTTTTCCCAGCGGAACACCTTGGGGCCGAGGGTGTGGCCGATCCAGTAATTCACGTTGTCGCCGAGCACCGCCGCGGTCAGCAGCACACCGCACAGCATCCAGATGTCCATGCCGCCGGTAGCCGCCAGTGCGCCGGCCACGAAGAGCAGGGAGTCACCCGGCAGGAAGGGGAAGACGACCAGCCCCGTTTCACAAAAAATGATCAAAAACAGGATGGCGTAAATCCAGGTGCCGTACTGGGCGGTAAGGGCCGCGAGATGCACGTCGAGGTGCAAAACGATA
>JAAXVP010000480.1 GCA_013335435.1 Thiobacillus sp.
CCGGAGGTGAAGGCGGGTTTCTGCCGCGTGGTCGAAAGCAAAGACCCGGTAGGCAATAACGAGAAACTGCATCTGGAAGCATTCGAGTCCATCGCCATTGATTCAAATGAATTGACGGAGATTGCCAAGTTTCTCGCTGATACAGCGTTGCCCGCCAACGATGCTTACGCCTTCTTCCGCGAAAAGCTCAAAACTGACCTCGTGCTGTTGCCGGACGAGGATTTCGGTTACTTCGTGCGCAACGCTACCGTGGTCGAACCGCATGTGCGGATCAATAACGAAACCGGGACGGCGGATGATGGCGGCCTGTTCTATACCTAGAACCTGCCGCCGGAGAGCCTTTTATTGGCCCCGGTCATGGCGTCAGTGGAACGCACCACCGACAAGATCCGTGGCGAGAAAAAGCAGTTGGATGCCGAAGGAACATTGAAAACGGGTGCGGCCTCGACATGATGTACCGTTGAGGAGTATCTTGTAACCTTCTGTGAAGGCGAGAGAAGGTGCGGCTATGGCGACGGTGGTCAGGAGATCCGGCGAGGAGGTGACGGTTGAGGTGACAGTGCGGCTCAGCGGCAGCTTGCTGGAGATGGAAGCGGCGATCCTGGAGGCCAGCAACGCGGTCGGTCGCTGCGCCACCGAGGAGGCCCTGCAGCGTTTCGACACCGACGGCCGTGCGATCCGTGTCGGTGAGATCAAGCTGACCGCGCGCGGGCGCGACCCGAAGGAGTACCAGACCCCCTACGGGGCGGTGGAGGTGGAGCGCTACGTCTACCAGAGCTCCCGCGGCGGGCGGATCTACTGCCCGCTCGAGCACCAGGCGCGGATCGTGCGCGGGGCCACACCGCGCTTTGCCAGTCAACTCAGCCACAAGTATGCGCAGCTCAACGCGCGTGCGGTGCAAGCCGACCTGGAGCAGAACCACGGTCGGACCGTCGCCGCCTCCTATATTCAGAACGTTGCCGAGTGGGTGGGCGACATCGCCACGGCCAAGGAAGCGGACTGGGAGTACGCGATGCCGGCACTTGAGCGCCCCATCGCGACCGTGGTGGTCAGCCTGGACGGGGCCATGATCCCGATGGCCGACGCGGCGGGCTACCGCGAAGCCATGGTCGGGACCCTCTCGTTCTACGACCATGCAGGCGAGCGCCAGCACAGCATCTACCTTGCCGCCGCACCCGAGTACGGCAAGCAGGCATTCCTGCAGCGCCTGGAGCGCAAGATCGTGCGTGCCAAGCAGCACTTTCCCGCGGCGCTCTACCTCGGCATCGCCGACGGTGCGGCCAGCAATTGGCGCTTCCTCGAGCAGCACACGGATCGCCAACTGATCGACTTTTTCCATGCCACAGAATACGTTGGCAAGGTCGCCCAAGCGACCTATCCGTACCGCCAGGCCGAGGGCCAGCGGGCGCAGTGGCAGCATGAGTACTGCACGAAGCTCAAGCACGACCCCGACGCCCTCGACGTCCTCATTGGCGAGGCCGCGCGCCTGTCGCAGCGGCACAGCCTCTCGCAGAAGGTCCGCGATGGCGCGATCAGCGCGTGGACCTACTTCACCAACCACCGCCATCAGATGGACTATCCCGGCTTCCTCGCCGCGGGCCTGCCGATCGGATCGGGCGTCACCGAGGCGGCCTGCAAGACCCTGGTCAAGCAACGTCTGTGCGCCTCCGGGATGCGCTGGAAGACCCAAGGCGCCGGTATCGTGCTCAGCCTGCGCGCCCTGACCCACACCGCCGGACGCTGGGCACAGTTCTGGCGGAAAATCGATCAATTCGGGGCTGAATGCTGCGGTTGAACAACATTATTAGGAGGCCGCACCCTGACGCGAGACTCCACCGCTTCTTTCAGGGTGGGGTTGAGCG
>JAAXVP010000218.1 GCA_013335435.1 Thiobacillus sp.
CGCATCAGGGTAAGCTGCTCGCCGGACAGGTGAGCGACCACCAGCCAGGTCGGGATGTTGGTGGCCGCGCGGCTCTCGGCCACCTTGAGGGGATACACCGTGCTACAGGTCCACAACCCGTCGGCCAGTTCCACCTGGCCGGCCGGCATGGCGGAGACGGCCTGCCAGGCCTCCGGATTGCGCTTAGCCAGGGTGTCGTCGCCGCGACCGAGCATGAAACCCCACTCGCCGTCCGAATCCGGGCTCTTCAGCCAGTAGCCCCGGCTGTCCAGCAGCATGGCGTGGTCGCGCGCCTCCACCAGGCTGTTGGTGAAGGCGTCCAGCAAGCCCTGGGCCGCGATGTTGAGCACCAGCACGCTGCGCGCCAGGCCATCGTCGCCGGGAATCCGGGCCACCAGGCGCAGCATGGGCCGGTAGGGCTTCTCCACCCGGCCGTACTCGACATTCAGGTCCATGGGTGAGATGTACACCTCGCCCGGCTTGAGCGCCTGGCTTTCCTTGAAGTAGTAGCTGTCGGTACGCGCCTGCAGCTGGCCGGGCGAAAGCACCACCGGCCGGCCGGCCACGTTGTTGACCCGGACGCGCTCCTGGCCGCTCTCGTCGAGCAGGCGCACCTTGTCGTAGAAATCGTTGTAGGCGATCAGATTGGCGAACAGGTTCTCGACGCCCCGCAGATCGGCCCCCGCCAGGTTGGCGGCGCCCCGTTTCAGTGCATCCTCGTTCATCAGGGTCCGGAACTGGGCCAGGGGCACGTGCAGCTCGTCGTCCAGCCGCCGCACCGCCATGACGACGCTGCCGATCTCGTTGCTGTTGGTGAGCGCCATCTCCTCCTCGACCCGCTCGCGGCCGACATACCAGCCGCCGCCTACGATCAGCAGGGCCACCGGAAGGAACAGCATCAGGAATAGCCGCTTCGGAAACCGTCCCGACTCGGGGGCAAGATGGTCGATGTCGAACATGGCCGGACTCCTCTATCCAAAGTGACTCTCGGTATTATTGCCGAGTAGTTTACTCTGGTATTAGCAATTCGCGGGCCGTGTCTTCAGTCGGATGCTTCACCCAGGCGGGAGATGGCGCCGCGCAGGCGCCAGACCATGTACAGGCCGGGCAGGCCGAGGAGGACGGCGATGACGAAGAAGGCCGGCCAGCCGATGCTCTCGGCCATCACCCCGGCGAGCGGGCTGACGTAGATGCGCCCGACCGCCGCCAGGGCGGAGAGCAGGGCATAGTGGGTGGCGGTGTAGCGGTGGCTGCACAGGCTCATCAGCAGGGCCACGAAGGCGGCCGTGCCCATGCCGCTGGTGATGTTCTCGGCGGCGATGGCGGCCACCAGCAGGTTGTCGATCTGGGCCGGCTCCCGGATCGCCACGAAGCCCCAGTCGAAGGGTTCCAGGGTGAAGCCGCCCCAGGCGCCCTTGCCGGACAGGGCCAGGTACCAGAAGCCGAAGTTGGCCACCATCTGCAGGAAGCCGAACAGGAGCAGGGAACGGAACAGGTTCAGGCGCAGCATCAGGGCGCCGGCCATCAGCGCCCCGGCGATGGTCAGCCAGATGCCGATCACCTTGTTGACGATGCCCACCTCGGCCTGGCTGAAGGCCATGCCCTTGATCAGGAAGGCCGTGGTCAGGCTGCCGGCGAAGGCGTCCGACAGCTTGTAGAGCACGATCAGGAGCAGGAAGGCCCAGGCCCCCGGCTGCTCGATGAAGCTCATCAGGGAACGGTTCAGGGTCTCGAAGCCGACCCGGCGCGCGGCCCAGCCGCCCAGGGGCAGGGCGCCCGCCAGGCCGGCCAGGATGAAGGCCAGGCGGACCCACTTGTCCGGGCTGTCCGGGTCCAGGCCGAGCACGATGAGCAGGAAGCGGGCGGCGAACCAGCCGACCACGAAACCGGCCAGCATGGCGGCGAAGCCGGTCAGCTCCTTGCCCGGGTCCGACTCCAGCGGCTTCGAGTTGCCGGCCACCGAAGGCAACATGGTCAGGGAAAACACCGCCGCCGCGACCATGATCCCGGCCATGGTCATATACACGCGCGGCCAGCTCTGCCACTGCTCGGCCCAGATCAGGGCGATGCCGCCCGACAGGATCATCGCCAGGCGATAGCCGAACACCGACAGCGAGCCGCCCAGGCCGCGCTCGCGGGCCGGCAATACGTCGGTCCGGTAGGCGTCGATGACCACGTCCTGGGAGGCGGACAGGAAGGCGAGGAGGAGGGCGGAGAGGGCGAACAGGGCGGCGTTGTCCCTGGGCGAGATGCCGGCCATCCAGACCAGCGCCGCCGCCAGGGCCAGTTGGGTGAGCACCAGCCAGCCGCGCCGACGGCCCAGCCAGGGCGGCTCGAAACGGTCCATCAGCGGCGCCCAGAGGAACTTGAAGGTATAGGGCACGCCGACCAGGCCTAGGAAGCCGATGGTGGCGATGTCGACGCCATCGACCGCCAGCCAGGCCTGCATGGCCTGGCCGGTCAGGGCGAGGGGCAGGCCGGAGGCGAAGCCGAGGAAGAGGACGGCGAACTGGCGGCGGAGGGTATCGAAACGGTTCATGGCAGGTCCGGCGGAATGGCGCGACTATAGCGGGGCAATGGGCGGGCCGCCACGCATGGGGCCCATTTCCCGACCGGGCGCATAGAATAGCGACCAGCCAAACGACCGGAGGAACCCGCCATGCCCGTCAGCCAACTGGCCGCCATCGAACAGGCCCAGGCCACCGCCATCGACCTCGCCATCAAGTTCGGTCCGAAACTGGTGGTCGCCTGCCTGATCATGGCAGTGGGCTACTTCGTCTCGCACTGGGTGGGACGACTCACCGAAGGCATCCTGGCCAAGCTGGAACTGGACGTGACCGTGCGGGTGCTGCTGGTGCGCATCGTGCGCCTGCTGGTCCTGCTCCTGTTCGCGATCATGGCCCTGCAGAACCTGGGCATCGAGCTCCTGCCCCTGATCGCCGGCCTCGGCGTCGCCGGCGCCGGCGCCGCCCTGGCCATGCAGGGCGTGCTGTCCAACCTGGCGGCCGGGTTCACCATCATCTTCACGCGCCCGTTCCGGGTCGGCGAGTTCATCTCCATCGCCGGCGAGGAGGGCCAGGTCGAGGTCATCAGCCTGTTCAACACCGTCCTCATCCACGCCGACCTGTCGCGCGTGGTCATCCCGAACCGCAAGGTCGCCGGCGAGATCCTGCACAACTACGGCCAGATCAGGCAGCTGAACGCCAGTGTCGGCGTCGCCTACGGCACCGACCTGAACCAGGCCCTGGCGACCCTGGACGGCATCCTCGCCGGCCTGCCCGGCGTCCTGAAAAATCCGGCGCCCCTGGTCCAGGTAGCCACCCTGGCCGATTCCTCGGTCACCATCTCGGTACGGCCCTGGGTCTCGGTGGCCGATTTCCCGACCGCGGCCGGCACCATCAACAAGGCGATCCTGGAGGCCTTCCGGGCCCGTGGCATCGCCATCCCGTTCCCGCAACGCGAGGTGCGGCTGCTCGACCAGGCCGCCGGCGGCTGACCGCCGGCCTCAGCCCAATCCGGCGTCGTAGTCGACGATCAGGGGCGCGTGGTCGGAGAAGCGCTCGTCCTTGTACACGCTGCCCGACGTCGCCCGGGCGGCGATTCCAGGCGTGGCGACCTGGTAGTCGATGCGCCAGCCGACGTTCTTGGCCCAGGCCTGGCCGCGGTTGCTCCACCAGGTGTAGGCCTCGCCCTCGGCCTCCGGGTACAGGCGGCGGTAGACGTCGACCCAGCCGATCTTGGCGAACACGTCGCCGATCCAGGCCCGTTCCTCGGGCAGGAAGCCGGAGTTCTGCCGGTTGCCCTTCCAGTTCTTCAGATCCTTCTCGGTGTGGGCGATGTTCCAGTCGCCGCAGATGACCACCTCGCGCCCGGAGGCGGCCAGGGCTTCGAGATGCGGGTAGAAACGGGCCATGAAGGCGAACTTGGCGGCCTGCCGCTCCGGGCCGCTGGAGCCGGACGGCAGGTAGACCGAGACCACCGACAGGTTGCCGAAGCGCAGCTCGATGTAGCGCCCCTCGGCGTCGATGTCGGGAATGCCCAGGCCTTCGAGGATTTCGTCGGGCTGCTTGCGCGACCAGATGCCGACGCCGCTGTAGCCCTTCTTCTCGGCGTAGTGGAAGTAGCCGAAGTAGCCGTCGGGGTTGATCATCCCGGCCGTCATGTCGGCGGCCTGGGCCTTGAGTTCCTGCAGGCAGACGAGATCGGCGCCGGATTTCGCCAGCCAGTCGAACACGCCCTTCTTGGCGGCGGAGCGGATGCCGTTGAGGTTCAGGGATACAATGCGCACGGTTCGTTTTCTAGTCGATGACAGGCATGGATTCTACGTCGGGCAGCCGCAATTACCTCGCCGCCGAATGGCCCTTGTTCGCCGCCCTGGCGGCCGGCGTGGCGGGCTTCGGCCTCGAACACGCGGCCCTGGTCGCCGGCGGCCTGTTCCTCTGGGGCCTGTTCTTCCTGCTCCTGGCCGCCATCATCGGCGTCGCCTTCCGCATCACCCACCACGCCGAGGTGCTGGCGATCCGCCTGGGCGAGCCCTACGGCACCCTGATCCTGACCCTGTCGGCGGTGTCGGTGGAGGTGGTGATCCTGGTGGTGATGCTGTTCGACAGCCATTCGCCCACCCTGGCGCGCGACACCGTCTACTCGGCGGTGATGCTGGACATCAACGGCATCATCGGCATCGCCGCCATCCTGGGTGGCTTGAAGCACGGTGCCCAGAAATACAACCTGGCCTCGGCCAACAGCTATATCGCCATGCTCCTGGTCGCCCTGGGGATCGGCATGTTCGTGCCCGATTTCATCCCGGACTCGGCCTGGCCGGCCTATTCGGCCTTCACCGTGGCCATGATGGCCCTGCTCTACATGGCCTTCCTGCGCTTGCAGACCATCGAGCACCGGCAGTTCTTCGAATTCGGCGAGATCGAACACGAGGCCCATGACACCGCCGCCAGCCCGAACTGGGTCCATGCGGCGGTGCTGGTCGGCGCCGTGGCCGGGGTCGGCGTGCTGTCCGAGGTGCTCTCGGTCCTGCTCGGCGCCGGCCTGGAGGGCACCGGCCTGCCCATGGCCATCCCGGCCGTGGTGGTGGCCCTGATCTCGGCCAGCCCGGAACTGATGGCGGCCTTGCGCGCGGCCCGGCACAACCGCATGCAGACCACCATGAACATCGCCCTGGGGGCGTCGCTCGCCACCGTGCTCCTGACCCTGCCGGTGATCGAGGGCATCGCCCTGTTCACCGGCGAACGCATCGTCATGGCCCTGACGCCGATCCAGGCCGCCATGCTGCTGATCACCCTGCTGTCGGCGATGAACAACCTGCACGACGGCGAGAGCAACGCCATCGAGGGCATCAGCCACTTCGCCCTGTTCGCCGCCTTCGTGGCCCTGACGTTGCTGGGGGTGGCCTGAGCTTCGTCATCGCGAGGAGCGCAGCGACGTGGCGATCCATTTCCGGCGGCCTGGATTGCTTCGCTACGCTCGCAATGACAGGGCGCGGATAATTCAACGCCACCCTGAATTACAATGCCGACCAATAGCCATGGAATGAAACACATGCAGTCGTTCAAGGAAGACTTCCTCAGCTTCGCCATCGACCGCAAGGTCCTGCTGTTCGGCGAATTCAAGACCAAGGCCGGACGCCTCTCCCCCTATTTCTTCAACGCCGGCCTGTTCAACGACGGCGAGTCGCTGAAGCGGCTGGGCGAGTACTACGCCGGCGCCATCCTCGATTCCGGCCTCGCCTTCGACGGCCTGTTCGGGCCCGCCTACAAGGGCATCCCGCTCGCCGCCACGGTGGCCGTGGCCCTGGCCGGGCAGGGCCGCAACGTGCCCTACAGCTACAACCGCAAGGAAGCCAAGGACCACGGCGAGGGCGGCACCATCGTCGGCGCGCCCGTGGCCGGGCGCGGCCTGATCGTCGACGCCGTCAGCA
>JAAXVP010000219.1 GCA_013335435.1 Thiobacillus sp.
TCGAACACGTGGTGGAGGGCCACGGTCAGGTCGACGACGCCGAGGCCTGCGCCGAGGTGGCCGCCGGTGACCGAGACCGCACTGATCGTCTCGGGCCGCAACTGGCTCGCTTGGGATTACTGGGGCTGTGGCACGGCACGGGCCTTGACCACGCCGTCTTTCCTCACGCCAACAGCGTGCAAAAAACTACCGCCGGCAGTCCGGGCGCGCGGCGGGCGGATAGACCGGCGTTGTCATCGGAGCGTCATCCCGTTTGACGAGAATGGCCGGGAATTTCCATCCGAATCGCGGAGCCCGCATATGAACCCCCCCCTCAAGTTCTTGGCCGCCGGCGGTATCGGCGTTCTCCTGGCCACCCTGCTCGCGGGCTGCCTCGACGGCGACGGCGGCTTGCCCGCCACCGACCCGACGCCCACCACGCTGACGCTGGAAAAGATCGGCGGCTACACGCCCGCCGCCGCGAGCGCCCACGAGATCACCGCCTATGACCCGGGCAGCCGGCGCGCCTTCGTCGTCAACGGCTCCCTGGGCACGGTGGACGTGCTCGACCTGAGCGATCCCGCCGTCCCCGCCCTCGTCGCCACCCTCGACGTCTCGCCCTGGGGCGGCGGGGTCAACAGCGTGGCCGTGAAGAATGGCTACGTGGCCCTGGCGGTGGAGGCCTACGTCAAGCAGCATCAGGGCACGGTGCTGTTCTACCGGGCGTCCGACCTGACCCTGCTCAGCACGGCGCGGGTCGGGGCCTTGCCGGACATGCTCACCTTCACCCCGGACGGCCGCTACGTCCTGGTGGCCAACGAGGGCGAGCCGAGCGACGACTACAGCAACGATCCGGAAGGCTCGATCAGCATCATCGACGTCGGCAACATCATGCTGCCGAGCGTCCGGACCGCGGATTTCCTGGCCTTCAACAGCCAGGAAGCCAGCCTCAAGGCGGCGGGCGTGCGCATCTTCGGGCCCGGCGCGAGCGTCGCCCAGGATCTGGAGCCGGAGTACATCGCCGTCTCCGCCGACGGCTCCACCGCCTGGGTCACCCTGCAGGAAAACAACGCCCTGGCCATGGTCGACATCGCCACGGCCAAGGTCACCGCGGTCAAGGCGCTGGGCTTCAAGGACCACAACGTCGCCGGGGCCGGCCTCGATCCCAGCGACAAGGACGGCGGCGCGAACATCGCCCCCTGGCCGGTGTACGGCATGTACCAGCCGGATGGCATTGCCAGCTACAGCGTCGACGGCCGGACCTACCTGATCACCGCCAACGAGGGCGACGCCCGCGACTACGGCGGCTTCGCGGAGGAGTCGCGGGTCAAGAACCTCACCCTGGGCGCCGGCCTCGATCCCACGCTCAAGACGGACGCCAAGCTCGGCCGCCTGAACGTCACCACCACCCTGGGCAGCGGCGACGGCGGCGCGACCTACGATGCCCTGTACGCCTTCGGCGCCCGCTCCTTCTCCATCTGGAGCGCCGACGGCAGCCAGGTCTACGACTCCGGCGACGATCTGGAGCAGCGCACCCAGGCCCTGGCCAACGTCAACTTCAACGCCGGCAACGACAACAACGAGCTGGACAACCGCAGCGACAACAAGGGACCGGAGCCCGAGGGCGTCGTGGTTGCTAAGTTCGGCGACAAGCATTTCGCCTTCATCGGCCTGGAGCGGGTCGGCGGCGTCATCGTCTACGACGTCAGCAACCCGCTCGCCCCCAGCTACGTCACCTATCTAAACACCCGCGAGGGCGTGACCGGCGACCTCGGCCCCGAGGGCATCGCCTTCGTGCCGGCCTCCGCCTCGCCCAACGGCAAGCCATTGCTGATCATCGGCAACGAGGTCAGCGGCACGACGGCGATCTACCAGATCAATCTGCTGTGACCGCAATCGGCCGGCCGCAGCCCTCGGATCCGGCACGGCTCAACAGACGGCCGAAGACAGCAAGGCCAGGGTCATGTCCGGGGCCGAGGCCGGGGCGTCCGCGCCGGGCATGGCCTCTTCCACCTCGTCCCGGAACAGGGCCTGGATTTCCTCGATCTTTTCCCGCTGGCGGATGAGCAACTCGACGAAAAAGGGGTCCAGTTTCCACTTGGCCAAGGCGCGCAGTTCCGCGAACGCCGCTTCGTTGCTCCAAGCCTCCTTGTAGGGACGCCTCGAGGTCAGGGCGTCGAATACGTCCGCGACGGCGACGATGCGTGCCTCGACCGGGATGTCCACGCTCTTGAGTCCCTTGGGGTAGCCGCTGCCGTCCATGTTCTCGTGATGGTATTCGGCGATGTTGCCGATGACGGACAGCAGGCCCGACTTGTCCAGGTTGAAGTGGCCCAGCATGGTGGCGATGATTTCCCGGCCGCGCGTCGTATGGGTCTTCATCGTCTCGAATTCTTCCGCCGTCAGCTTGCCCGGCTTGCGGATGATGCGGTCGGGGATGGCGATCTTGCCGACGTCGTGCATGGGCGCGAACCAGAAGATGGCCTCCACGAACTCGTCGTCCAGGCCGTTCGCCATGGCGACGTCGCGGGCGATCAGGCGGGAGAAGCGGGCCATGCGTTCCAGGTGGGCGCCGGTCTCCGGGTCTTTGTGGCTGGAGAAGCAGGTCGCCATGCGCAGCGCGCCGTACAGGGTCTGGACCTGGTTGAGCTCGACGCTGACGAGCAGGGAGATCAGGCGGGCGATGGTGTCCAGGTAAGGCAGCTTGTCCTCCTGGAACACGCCCAGGTCGCGCGAGTTGAAGAAGATGAAGCCGGTCAGCCGCTCGTCCTGGTACATGGGCACGGTGTAGCTGGACCGGAAGCCGTGCGCCTTGATGCGCTTGGCATGGCCGCGCCCGTTGCCGTCGAACATGGACAGGTCGTTGACGACCCGCGGCTTGCCCGACAGGTAGACGCCGTAGAGCGACTTGGCCTCGGCCAGCTTGCATTGATATTGGGGCAGCGGATTGCCGCCGTCGGTGCTGTGCGCGAAAGTCTTGAGGACGTCGCACTTGTGGTCGTAGACGGCGACGCCGATGCGATGGACGAAGGCGAGATTCTGGCGCACCACGGCGTGGATGAAGGCGATCTTTTCCGAGACCGTGATCTTCTTGTTCAGTTCGTTCAGCAGATCCCGGTGCTGGCATTCGATGTCGGCCGTCATTTCAAAGCGCCTCCTGGCAAGGTCGGCCGGGCGCTTCCGCGTCCGCCGCCAACCGTGAACAATGTTTCCTGCAACCTTGTGCCGCCGCCGTTCCGGGCGCGGCCCGGAATGCGTGTACGATGAAAGTCTAGTGCCGGGATGGGGCCGGGACATCACCCCGCGGGGTGATGAAGGTCATTCATACTATCCATATAATTCAAATAGTTAAGTTGTACGTCGCGTTCTTGGAAACCTATGGCACTCACCATTACCGGCCACGCTGAAATCGATAAGCAGCACGAAATCCTCGAAACCATCGTGGCCCGGCTGCACAGCTTCTGTCCGGAGCTGGAACGGAGCCCGGACGCCGACTGCCGCGCCTGCCTCCCGGCCAGGCACAAGCAATGCTCGGCCGTCCTCGGCGCGATCACCGGCGAACTGGTGGCCTTTCTCGTCGGACATGCCACCTACGAGGAACGGATGATGCAACTGCTGCCGGATACGCCGACCTGCCAGGCGCACATCAGGGCGCACAAGGCGGCGCACGAAGGCCTGTCGAAGCGGCTGAGGAAGCTCTCCGGCCAGGTTGCCCATGAATCTCCCCGTAGCGCGAGCGCCCTGACCTGGAAGGTGATCAGCGACTGGCTGGGGGACCATACCGTGCTGTTCGACCGCCGCCTGGTCCGGCTCGGCCGTGCGGCCTCGCCCGAGATCGATTTCGACGCCGAGCTGGTCGACATGCTCGACCAGCACGTGTTTCCGAATCGACCGACCATGGCCAGGGCGACCGCGCATGCCGACCAGACGTTGCAGAGAAGGCGGCTGGAGATGCGCGGTCGCGTCGAATCGCTCTCGCCCTCGCAGCGCGAGGTCTTCTGGCTGGTCGTGGGCGGCCGGAAGAACCGCGAGATCGCCGCCGCCCTGGGCATCACCGTCAATACCGTCAAGAGCCACCGCCGCGCGGTATTCCAGAAGATGGAAGTCAGCTCGGTGGTCGAATTGTTGAAGAAGGCGGACGTGCTGCGCTGAACGACCGGTGCGGCCTGGCCTGCGACGTCGAGACCCGTTTCCAACCGGGGGCTGAGCCGGCCGATGTCGTCGTCGGGGGCGGCCACCTCGGCAAGGTCGACCGGGTCTGTCCCAATCCGCCGCGTCGTCCTGTCTTAGCGTGGGCGGATTGCGGTCGCTTACAGGGGCGGCGGCATGGTAACCGTATGCGGGCCGGGCGGCGCTGCCGGCGCGTTGTCCATGGCCGACTTGATCAGCCCCGGGCTCAGTTGGTTCAGGTCCGGTATCTCCAGCACCAGGCCGGCACGCAATGCATAGGGATTGGCGCCGATGGCCATGGCGTTGACCTTGTACAGGATCGGCCACCTGGAGACATCGCCATAATATTTCTGCGCCAGGCGTTGCAGGGTGTCGCCGGCGACCACCCAATGCTTCTTCAGGGCCTGCGCCGGCATCCTGTAACCCTCGCCCTTGATCTGCCAGCGCGCGCGCTTCACCCGGCGACTTGGTATGTTTTCCAGGACGCCCGGGATGAGGGCGGGTTTGTCATGCGGCTGCAGGCCCATCGTGTCGTCGACATACATGTACGTGCTCCACTCGAACGCGTTCGCGATTTGGCCACGAATGTCCTTCTGCAGATACGTGATCTGGACCGGCGTCTCGATGTCGATGGCAAAAGAACCGACGACCATGTCGGCCTCATGGAAAGACTGGGGCAGGTCGCCGCAAACATCGTAGCGATCGTCCCGCATGTAGGTTTCCGTCCATTGGATGTCCTTGTTGATCTTGGCTTCGTATTTGTTGCGCCCATGGACCTTGATTCGCGCGCTGGTTTCGTTGTATTCGGTCTGTCCCCAGTTGCGTTCCACCCACTCGTTGATCGCGCGCACGTACTTCGTCCGGGCATCCTCCAGTAGATTCGGGTAGCGGGTCTCGAACCAGCGCTCCTGTGCCAGATAGTCGGGGGTTGTCTTGCCCCAGGTGACGTGGTCGAACATGCTGAGATCGGGTGCGACCGGACCGGGCAGGGGCGATTCGCAACGGCACAAGGTCCCGTCCATCAGTTTGCGGGGCCGCTGAAGCAATTGGCACATGGTTCCGGGAGTCGAACTGTTACCCATTTGCTTTCTCCTCGCAGTCTGGGGGATGCCGCCATTCCTGGGCTTATACGTCAAGCCGGCGATTGAAGAGTAGCAGGGCGGCTGGATGTAACACAATGGCGTAGGAGGCCGTTCCAGGTGGCCTTCCCTGTCGTGGAAGACCGGCGTACTTGGAGGGTTCGCCTGTCTACCCGCGTGCGGCCCGCGCCAGCCAGCGGTCGAGCTGGCCGGCGAAGGCCTTGCGGTCGTTTTGGCTGAAGGCGGGCGGGCCGCCGGTCTGGACGCCGCTGGCGCGCAGGGTATCCATGAAGTCGCGCATGGTGAGCTGGGCCTTGATGGTCTCGGGCGAGAACATCTCGCCGCGCGGACTCAGGGCCTGGCCGCCGCGCGCGATCACCTCGGCGGCGAGGGGAATGTCGGCGGTGATCACCAGATCGCCCGGGGCGACCCGCTTGACGATCTCCTCGTCGGCGACGTCGAAGCCGTGGGCGACCTGCAGGGCCGCGATCCAGGGCGAGCGGGGCACCTGCAACAGGCGATTGGCGACCAGGGTGAGCCTCACCCCGGCCCGCTGGGCGGCGCGGTAGAGGATTTCCTTTACCGCGACCGGGCAGGCGTCGGCGTCGACCCAGATTTTCGGGGTGGCGGGTTCCATGTCGGTGAGCGGGGTGGGTAAGGACAGGGTGCTCCCTCATCCCCGGCCATTCCCCCGAGGGGGGAAG
>JAAXVP010000220.1 GCA_013335435.1 Thiobacillus sp.
TTCGAACTTGAGCTTGGAGTAGGCGCCCTGGCCGACGATGCGGCAGATCACCTCCTTGTAGCCACCCACCTCGCCCTCGCTGGCCGACATGACCTCCAGCTTCCAGCGCCGGCGCTCGGCGTAGCGCGCGTACATGCGGAACAGGTCGCCGGCGAACAGCGCCGACTCGTCGCCGCCGGTGCCGGCGCGGATCTCCAGGAAGATGTTGCGCTCGTCGTTGGGGTCGCGCGGCAGCAGGAGGATCTGCAACTGGTCCGCCAGGCCGGCCAGGCGTGCCTTGGCGTCCTCGATCTCCTGCTCGGCCAACTCCTTCATCTCCGGGTCGGCCAGCATCTCGCGCGCCCCGGCCAGGTCGGCCTCGGTGCGGCGGTAGTCGCGGTAGCCCGCCACCACCGGCTCGATCTCGGCATGCTCCCGGTTGAGCTTGCGGTACTGGTCCATGTCCGCGGTGGCCTCCGGGCTGGCGAGCAGGCGGCCGACCTCCTCCAGGCGCTGGTCGAGCTGGTCGAGTTTGGCGAGCAGGGAGGGTTTCATGAGTGAAGGGTAAAGGGGGAAGGGAGAAGGGTTGAGAGGCCGGCGATTTTACCCTTCCCCCTGCTCCCTTCCCCCTTCACGCCATTCAACGGTCGTCATGCAGGTTATAGAGGCGCGCGATGAACTGCTGCAGTTCGTCGCGCTCGTCGCCGACGGCCTGGTTGAGGGCGTGGCTGGGGTCGTGCAGCAGCTTGTTCATCAGGCCCTGGCTGAGCGCCTCCAGGACCGACTGGGGGTCGTCGCCCTTGGCCAGGCGCTTCGCCGCCTTTTCCATCTCGTGCCGGCGCAGGCGCTCGGCATGGTCGCGCAGGGCGCGCAGGGTGGGCACGGTCTTGCGGCTGTCCAGCCAGTGCATGAACTCGTTGACCCCGGCGGCGACGATGGCCTCGGCCTGCTCGACCTTGGAATTGCGGGCGTCGTGGCCGGCCTTGACCACCTCGCCCAGGTCGTCGACGGTGTACATGAAGACGTCGCGCAGTTCGGAGACCTCGGCCTCGATGTCGCGCGGCACCGCCAGGTCGACCATGAACATGGGCCGGTGCTTGCGCGCCTTCAGGGCGCGTTCGACCATGCCCAGGCCGACGATGGGCAGCGGGCTGGCGGTCGAGGTGACGACGATGTCGAAGTCGTGCAGCAGTTCCGGCAGGCTGGTCAGGGCGGCGGCCTCGCCGCCGAATTTCTGGGCCAGGGCACGGGCGCGGTCGATCGTGCGGTTGACCACCATCAGCCGGCGCGGGTTCTTGGCGGCGAAATGGGTGGCGACCAGGTCGATCATCTCGCCGGCGCCGATGAACAGCACCGACTGCTCGGCGATGGAGGGGAAGATGCGTTCCGCCAGGGTGACCGCCGCGGCCGACATGGACACCGTGCTGGCGCCGATCTCGGTGGCGGTGCGCACTTCCTTGGCCACCGAGAAGGTGCGCTGGAACAGCTTGTTCAGGAGCAGGCCCAGGGTGCCGGCCTCCTGGGCCTTTTCCGCCGCCTGCTTCATCTGGCCGAGGATCTGGGTCTCGCCGAGAACCATGGAGTCGAGCCCGGAGGCGACCCGGAAGGCATGTTTCACGGCCTGGTCCTGGGGCAGCAGGTACAGGTAGGGCTTCACCTCCTGCGCCTTGAGGCCGTGGAATCCGGCCATCCACTCGGCCACGGCCTCCGGTTCCGGGGTGTTGCAATAGACCTCGGTACGGTTGCAGGTGGACAGGATGGCGGCCTCGCGCGCGGCGCCGTGGCCGGTCACGTCGGCCAGCGCCCGCATCAGGATGTCGGCGGGAAAGGCAACCCGCTCCCGGATCGAGACCGGGGCGGTGTGGTGGTTTACGCCGCAGGCGAAAAGCTGCATTTAGGGTGTGTTCACACGCATTTCGCGTATGCGACGGGGGTGATTTGGGATGCAGCCCACGAAGCAAGACGCGAAGTTGTGCCACCCACAACGAGCGGCTTGCGACACCGGGATGCGCCCAAATCGCCCCCGTCCCGAAGGGTTGCGGCGAGAAATGCGCGTCTGCGGCGTTGCGCGGCTTGCGAATGGAATAACCATTCGCCGCGCCACGCGCCTTGCATCCATCGCATTTTCGCCGCAACGCATATGTGAAATGTGTGTGAACACGCCCTTACTGAATCGGCAGGACAAACGGGGTGGCATTGTACCGCGAAGGCCGGCCCTGCCCATATTACTTGCATCAATCGAAGACGAAGCCCTGGCCCGGGATTACCGGTGCCGGCGTGGGCAGAGGCGGTTTCTCCGGGCTGGGGTGGGGTTTTTCCGGGGCGTGGGCGGGCGCTTCCGGCGGTTTCGGAGGTGGTTCCGGGGCCGGCACGGGCGCCGGGGCCGGGTGCGGCGCGGGGTGCGGCGGCGGGGCTACGGGCTTCGCGGGCGCGGCCGGTTTCACGGGTATCCTGGTGACCTCGACGTCGGTGATCAGGGCGGGTTCCGGCGCGGGCGGGGGGGCGGGCGGGTTGGCGGCCTCGAAGGCGGCCGCATCGTGCGCCCAGTCGCGCGGGCCGGCCTCCTGGCTTGCCACCAGGGGCTGCAGCAAGGGGGCCATGGCCTTGAGCAGCTGCACCGGCAAGGCGCTGGTGAACTTGTAGTCGGCGGCGGCCTCGCCCGGCACGTAGGCGGTCACCACGCCGTAGTACCGGCTGCCGATGAAGAAGGCGAAGGTGGCGACCCGGTTGACGACGCGGGACTCCATGACCGTGCCGTTGGGGGCATAGGTTTCGAAGCGGTGGTCGCCGGTGCCGGTCTTGCCGCCGATGTCGACCTTGCCGCCCTGGCCGGCGAAGGCGCCGGCGATGCGGCGGGCGGTGCCCTGCTCGACCACGTTCCTGAGCGCCTGGCGCACGACGCGGGCGATCTCGGCCGGGAAGATGCGTTCCGAACGGGCCGCCGGGCCGGCGAACACCGTGTGGTAGGGGGTGCCGGCGGCGAAATCGAGGCGCTGGATGGTGGTCTGCGACAGCTTGACGCCGTCGTTCAGGATGATGCCCATCAGCTCGGCCAGGGCGGACGGGCGGTCGGCCGAGGAGCCGATGGCGGTGGCATAGGACGGTACCAGGCTGGCAAACGGGTAGCCCAGCCGCTGCCAGCGTTGATGGATCTCCTGGAAGGCCTCGATCTCGAGCAGGGACTGGATGCGGATGTCCTGGGCATCCTTGCGGCCGGTCTTGAACAGCCAGTCGTAGCCGGCCACGCGTTCCTCGGCGCTGGCCTCGACCAGTTCCTTCCAGTGCGCACCCGGATGCTGGCGCAGATAGGCGACCAGCCAGAGTTCCAGGGGATGGAGCTGGGCGATGTAGGCGCGGTCGGCCAGGTTGTAGCGGTCCGGGCCGTAGTTGTCGTAAAGCTTCTTCAGTTCGGCGTCGTCGAAGGCGGCCGGATTCGCCAGGCGCGCCTTCATGAAGGCCCTGAAGGCGTCCAGGTCGGACTTGGGCTGGATGTAGCGGTATACCGCCGCCAGCCGGACCGGGTGGGCGGCCAGGTGGTTGAGCAGGATGTCGCTGGTCTGCTGGGGATCCAGGCCGCGGTACTTCTTCCAGAACTTGGCCAGGAAGGTCCGGCCCTCCTTGTCGGCGAACTTGGTCAGGTAGGTCTGCCGCTCCGGATCCTCGGCGTCGGCCAGCACGCGCGCGGCGGTGCTGGGGGCGCGGTACATGAAATGGCGTACCAGGTCGCGCATCAGGCGGATGAAGGGCAGGTTGATCGAGTTGCGGGTCGCCTCCCAGAGGTCGACGACGCGGCCGTTGTCCTCCTTCTTGAAGTTGACGAAGGTGTGCAGGCCGCCGCCGGTATAGAAAACCTCGCTCGCGTTGGCGGAATACATCCGGCCCATGGCTGCCGTCAGCATGGTCTCCAGGTCGCGGTCGGGGTTGTCGCGCAGCCAGTCCACCGCCCAGCGGGTCAGGACGTCCCGCTCCGGAATGGCCTGGACGGCCAGTTCGTGCGCGCTCTTGTCCCGGTACTGGTCGTGCAGTTCGGCGATCACCTGCAGGTAGGTGAGCAGGGTGCGCAGCTTGGCCGAGGAGCCCATATCCAGCTTGGCGCCCTGGTTGATGTCGAACGGCTGGTCCAGGCTGTCGGCCTGCACGCGCAGGGCGGCGCCGTCCTCGGTCAGTTCGTGCAGGGTGAAGCTGTACAGGATCTTGGCGAGGTCGTTGCCGGGCGCGAGTAGATGGTCGCCATACAGGCCGGCGGCACCGACCACGTCGGGGTCGGTCAGGCTGTGCAGGAAGGCCGAGACCTTGTCCTGGCTGGCGCTGTGCAGGGTGGTGGCGACGGTCAGGTCGAAGCGGTCGAGGTCGTACAGGCGGGGGACGCCGAGCATGGCCGCCAGTTCGCCGCGGGTCGCGTTGGCCGCCTTGTTGGCCGCACGGGCCGATCGGGCCGCCTTGCCGGTAGCGAAGACGATGTGCTGTTTGCGCGCCAGGTCGCGGAATTCCGGCGTGATCACCCCGGCCCTGGCCAGCAGGCCGAGGTGCACGTCGGCCTGGGCGTCGAGTTCCTTGCGTCCGCTGACCAGATACCAGGACGGTTTGCGTTGCGAGATCAGGAGGCCGAGCACGTGTTTGTAGACGTGTGCGGCATCGACGGTCGGCGCGGGATTGGCGAGCAGTTGGTTGACCTGCTCGAAGTCGAGGCCGAACCAGGCCTGCAGGGCGTCGCCCAGGCCGTGCACCTCGCCGAAGCCGGGCGCGGCGGAGAGGGGCACCGTGTTCAGGTAGTCGAGCACGATGCGCCGGCGGGTGACCAGGGTGTCGGTACCGTCCAGGTAGGCGCGCACCGAGGCGGAGGCCATCTGGCGCAGCTTGTCGCCCGGGGTCATGGTGAGGCCGTCGGGCGAGTGGCGGTATTTCTCGATCTGGGTTGCCAGGGTCGAACCGCCCGGCACGTTGCGGCCCGGCTGCACCACCTGGACCGCCTTTTCGAGGACCGCCTGGGCCAGGCGGTCCCACTCCACGGCCGGATTGCGCTGCGGGTGGTTGGGGTCGAGCAGTTCGCGGTTCTCGATGAACAGCAGGGTGTTGGCCACGATCGGCGGGATGGCGGCGAAGTCGGCATAGGTCCGGCGTGGTTGCCGGAAGTCATAGAAGGTTTGGCCGGCGCAGTCGGCCAGGGTCAGGCCGGCGCTGTCTTTTTCCCGGTAGGGCAGGAACAGGCCGTATTCGGCCAGCTTGTCCATCTCGGGCGACAGGCGGGCCTGGCGGCTGACCAGGAAGCCGCGTTCCTCCAGGCGCTTGCGGAAGCCGGGCAGGCCGGCATAACCGAAGCGGATGTCTGCGGGGCCCGCCTCCGGGAAGCGGATGCGCTCGCTCGGACCCGGTTCGTCATGGTAGGTCAGGCGCTTGGCGTAGTCGGCCAGGAGCATCGCCTGGAAGGGCGATGCGATGAGTTCGTAGGCGGCGATCCCGGCCAGGCCCAGGAAGACCAGGCCGAAGATCAGCCAGAACCCGTTGCGCCGCTTCACGCGTCAGTCCACCAGCCAGTCACGCGGCCTCAGGAAGTCGGTGTACAGGCGCGCCTCCGGCGTGCCCGGTTCCGGCTGCCAGTCGTAGCGCCACTTCACGACCGGCGGCATCGACATCAGGATCGATTCGGTGCGGCCGCCCGATTGCAGGCCGAACAGGGTGCCGCGGTCCCAGACCAGGTTGAACTCGACGTAGCGGCCCCGGCGGTAAGCCTGGAAGTCGCGCTCGCGCTCGCCGTAGGGCGTGTCCATGCGGCGTTCCAGGATCGGCACGTAGGCGGACAGGAAGTGGTCGCCGACCGATTCGGTCAGGTTGAAGCAGTGGTTGAAGTTATCCGCGCTCCGCGCGACCGCGACCCTCTCCCCCCCCCGTGGGGGAGAGCTGGGAGCGAGGGGGGCGGTGAGGTCGTCGAAGACGATGCCGCCGATGCCGCGCG
>JAAXVP010000481.1 GCA_013335435.1 Thiobacillus sp.
TGTCCTCGGCCCGGCAATCCTGGCTGGCCAGCAGGCCCGCCACGCCGGCATGCGCCATGGCCGGCGCGCCGGCCAACAGCAGCGCCAGGATGGATAGCCTGGTAAGCGACCTATCGGCCACGCGCAGGGTGGTCAGGACGGGTCAACGATTGCCACCATGGCCGCGACCGTTGTCGTGGCCATCGCGACGATCGTCGCGGCGGTCGCCATGACGTTCCTGGTAGCGCGGCACATACTCGCGGCTGTACCAGCTGTCCTGGACGAAATAGACCCGCTCGCCGCAGGCGTTGTACTCGCCACAGTGTTTGCGCCAGTTCTTGCGGTGACCTGGGGGAACGCGCAGGTAGATCGGCGGGCCGACCACCCCGACCCGCTCGACGACACGCGGCTGACGGTAGATCAGGCGCGGCGGCGGATAGTCGCCGATGTCGATCCGGCCATAGAAATTCGGCTGGCCGATGCTGATCGACACGCCGACGTCGGCGGCCGATGCCGGGCCGATGGCGGCCAGGAGTACGGCGGCGAATAGCAAACGTTTCATGATGTTTCCTTCTGTTAGGTTGATCGAACGCCGATGAATGCGCCATCCGCGTAATTGGGTACCAAGTGCCTTGAATCGACCGGGTTCCAGCCCGCTCGGGAACGACGAAACCGAATTATTCAACGCGCACCGAACCGTCGCAGGCGCGCCCGCAAGGCGGCGATCTCGTCGAGCAGGTCGAGCGCCAGCGCGACGCCGGGCGGGTTGACCTCGAGGTCGCGGGCGAGCCATCCGGCCAGTTGCGCACGGCGCAACGACGGCCCGGTGAAGCGCCAGTCCGGCGGTGCCGCGCCGACGGGTTCCAGTACCCCCTCGAACACCCAGGCGATCACGTACTCCTCGGGGGCGTGGCAGGCCTGGCACAGTTCCACCAGGGTCAGGTGGATGTCCTCCTCGACGATGGCGCCTTGGACCGGTTGTCTGTCGATATCGCTCATCGCGGATCACCCTTTCGTTTCGGCACGGGCGTTGAAATCGAAGGCCTCGGCCAGGGCACGATAGGCCTCCCTGCCGCGCTCGCTATCGGCCGGCGGCAGGACGACCACCGGCACGGCGTAGAGATCGCCGGGCGGATTGCCCGGTATGCCCTTGCCCTTCAGGCGCAGCGGACGCCTACCCGCCGTGCCCGCGGGTATGGCGAGTTGCACCGAACCGTCCGGCACGGCCACATTCAGCGTACAGCCGAGCGCCGCCTCCCAGGGGGCCAGCGGCAGGTCGAGATAGACATCGCGGCCGTCGACGCGGAAGCGCGGGTGGGGGTTGAAGCCGATCTCCAGATACAGGTCGCCGGCCGGCGCGTCGCCCAGGCCCGGTTCGCCCTGCCCGGCCAGGCGCAGGTGCTGGCCGGCGCGGATGCCCTTGGGAATGCCGACGTCGAGCCTGCGTTCATGCAGGCCGATCCGCCCCTGCGCATCCGGCGCCGGCACGCGCAGGGAGAGGCTGCGCTGGCCGCCGCGGTAGGCGTCTTCGAGATCGATCAGCACCTTGGCGTGATGGTCCTCGCCCCGGCCGTTCCGGTCCGGCCGGGCATGGCGACCGAACAGCGCCTCGAAGAAATCGCTGCGCTCCATGCCGTCGCCGAACTCGCGCCCGCCGGCCGCGAAACCGGCATCCCAGTCGGGCGGCGGCTGGAACTCCTGGCCGGCCTGCCAACCCGCGCCAAGCCGGTCATACGCCTCCCGTTTCTGCGGGTCCTTGAGGACCTCGTAGGCCTCGTTGACCTCCTTGAAGCGCTCCTCGGCCCGGTGGTCGCCCGGATTCCGGTCGGGGTGATACTGCATGGCGAGCTGCCGGTACGCCTTCTTGATCC
>JAAXVP010000221.1 GCA_013335435.1 Thiobacillus sp.
ATCAGCTGGAGTAGTGGCGCACCGCCAGCTGGAACCCGATGACGTACTTCTTGTTGATCAGGCCCGGGTAGCCCTCGGTGACCGACTACCTGTTATCGGTCACGCCCACGCCGCGACGATCATGGATCAATATTGATAAAAATGATATTTTCCATCCAACCAAGCCCACATGGCCTGGACATAAAAAAATGACCCGGGAGGGTCACGGGTCACAGCCGACCGTTGGCCGTTTGATACACCTGAAAACCGTAGTTATCCCCGAATTACACGAACAATTTCAACAGCTTGTTCAAGTTGCCTGGCTCATCTTCCGAGCCAGCGCTCGAACACTGGCAAGCATTTGATCACTCGTGCTTATTCGTGAAGATTCGTGGCTCAACTGTTTTTTCAAGAATAAAGCAGCCCCGGCTCCGAAATTCCAGCATTGACTTAGCTTTCCGGTCAGGGGAGCAGTTTGGAGACATCTTGATGACAACACACTCCCCTCGCGCGGCCAAGAGAGCGCTCGCCCTCTGTCTTCTAATCGGCTGCGCCACCCAGGCACAGGCACAGAACGAGGCGGACATCCTGCGAGCGCAACAGGAAGCGGAACGTATCCAGCAGATGGAGCAGCAACGACAAGCACGGGAACGCGAGGAGGCGCTACAACACCGGGGGCCGGTGCAAGGCATCGATCCGCGCATGCTCATGCCCGACGTGAAGGCACCGGATTTGGCCCCACAATGCCGCGAGATCAAGGTCATCGTCATCAACGGTGCCCCCAACCTGCCCTCCTCCGTACGGGAACGCCTGGTGGCGCCCTTCCTGAATCGCTGCCTGACCACAGCCGATTTCGAGAAGTTGCTGTCGGCCATCACCCGTTATTACATCGAGCGCGGTTTCATTACCACCCGTGCCTACATACCCAGACAGAATCTCTCCGAGGGGAGCCTGGAAATCCTGGTGGTCGAAGGTGTGGTCGACAAGATCATGATCCGAGACGGCGACCGCAAGAGCGTTTCGGTCGCCAACACCCTGCCGGGTGTCGTGGGTTCCGTGCTCAACCTGCGCGACATCGAACAGGGTCTGGACCAGATCAACCGCCTGGCCTCCAACAACGCCAGCATGGAAATCCTGCCGGGCGACAAGCCCGGCACCAGCACGGTAGTCATCAACAACACACCGAAATCCTCCTGGCACCTTGGCCTGACCTACGACAACCAGGGCAGCAAAGGCACCGGCCAGGAGCAGACCAGTGCCACGATCGGCGGTGACAACCTGCTTGGATTCAACGATTTCGCCAGCTTGACCGTACGTGACCATTTCCCTGGCAGTTGGGACCGGCACTATTCCCAATCTCGCAGCCTCAACTATGTCCTGCCCTATGGTTACAACACTTGGTCAATGGGCGCCTCGTATTCCAAATATCTGAGCACCTTGAGCACCCCATCCGGACTGAAACTGCCCTCCGAAGGGAACTCGACCCATATCTTCACCAAACTGGAACGCGTGGTGTACCGCGACCAGACCAGCCGGGCCACGCTGTCCGCCACCCTGACCACCAAGGAAACGGAAAACTATCTGGCCAATCAATTGCTGCAAGTGAGCAGCCGCGACCTGACCGTGCTGGATATCGATATCAACTACACCACGGGTCTTGGCGGCGGTGTGATCGGCCTGGATCTGGGCTACGCCCTGGGCCTAAGCATTCTCGGCGCGCTCAGGGACACCGACGGCATGCGCGATTTCATGCCGCGTGCCCAGTTCCACAAGCTCAAGTACGGCGCCACCTATACCCTGCCGTTCAAGGTCCGCGGCCGCGATGCGGCTTGGTCGAGCCAACTCACCGGCCAGTATGCCTACGACGTGCTGTACGGTTCCGAACAGATGCTCATCGGCGGCATTTACACCGTGCGAGGCTTCGTCGATAACATCTTGTCCGGAGACAACGGACTCTATTGGCGCAACGATCTGTCGCTGCGCATGCCGACCAGCACATTCAACCGTACGGGCGAGTTAAAGCCCTATGTTTCCCTCGATCTTGGCCGGGTGACCCAACGAATTTCCGGCAGCGCCCCTGGGGGCACGCTGAGCGGTTTCACCGTGGGCGCGCTTTGGCAGGTTGGCGCCGTCACACTTGAACTCTCCAACAGCCGTCCCCTAACGCTGCCGAACTGGATGACACGGGAAAGCGATGTCACCTATTTCCGCCTGTCCTTGAACATCTGATCCGCGTTTGGCCACGCCATCCTATCGGTCGCCGAGGTAATCATGCCCCATACCCGCACATTCCCCTCCGTCCCGCGCCGCCTGATCGCCCTCTCGCTTGCACTGCTCCATGGCCTCCTGGCGCCCCTTGCCGCCATCGCCGAGGTGGTGCCCACAACCGGTGGCAATACCAGCGTCTACCTCGCACCCAATGGCGTCCCGGTGGTGAATATCGCGACCGCCAATGCCGCCGGCCTATCCCACAACTATTACATCCAGTTCGACGTGGACAGCCGTGGCTTGATCCTCAACAACGGCAACTACAGCCAGATCGCTCGGGATGCCATATTGGCTGGCCAGATCATGGCCAATCTCAACCTGCGGGAGGAGGCATCGGTCATCCTCAACGAAGTCGTGGCGCCGAACCGTTCCAGTCTAGCCGGATATCTGGAAGTGCTCGGACGCCAGGCCGACGTCATCATTGCCAACCCCTGGGGCATCACCTGCAACGGCTGCGGCTTCATCAATACCCCGCGGGCCACCCTCACCACCGGCACGCCCGACATCGGCGCGGGCGGCAACCTTGCCGGCTTCGAGGTCGATCATGGCGACGTACTGATCGAAGGCAATGGGCTGGACGGCAAGTCCGTGGACGTCCTGGACATCGTAGCCCGTTCCATCATGTTGGACGGCCAGGCGAACGGCAAGGATCTTGGCCTGATCGCAGGCGCCAACCACTTCGGCTATGCCAGGCGTGACGCCACGGCTATCGCCGGTGGTGGCGTCGCCCCCACCCTTGCCATCGACTCCAGCGTGCTGGGCGGCATGTATGCCAACCGCATCAAGTTGGTGGCGACCGAAGCGGGGGTGGGCGTACGCATGCTGGGCGATGCCGCGGCCAGTGCCGACGACCTCCAACTGGATGCGGCCGGCAACGTCACCATCCTGAGCCGCCTTTCCGCCGAGCGCGACCTGCGGGTCACTTCCACGGCGGCCGACAGCAACGCCATCCAGCTGAGCGGTGCCTCCCTGGCCGCAAAACGCGACCTGACCCTGGCCGACGACATCGGCGGCATCGACCTGGCAATCGGCACCGGCAACAACCTTTATGCCGGCGGCGCACTGGCCTTGGCCGGCAACAGCGGCCTGGCCCTGGCCGACGCCAAGGTGCTGGCGGCGGGGAATGTCGATCTCACCAGCGCAGCGGGCGGCATCGGCATTGCCGCCGGCACCGAGCAGCGGGTTCAGAGCACGAGCGGGAACGTCAGCTTGACTGCGGCCGGCGACCTGACCAATGCCGGCTACGTCGCCGCAGACGCCGGCAACCTCACGGCGGACGCTGGGGGCGGCATCCACAACTCCGGTACGCTGGTCGCCAAGTCGCACCTGGCGCTGACGGCTGTGACCGGCCTGGCAAACAGCGGTTCGATCGCCGCCGACGGGGGGTCCCTCAGCGCTCGCGTCGGTGCTCTGCTGGACAACTCCGGCGCCCTCTATGCCAAGACCGCACTGACCGTGACGGACAGCGACGGCGGCGCCACGGAAAACCTCGACAACAGCGGCACCCTGATCTCCGACGGCAGCCTCAGCCTGGCGGGCGCGGCCCTCGTCAACAGCGGAGGCATCCAGGGTGGCGGCGACACCAGCATCAGAGCCACCAGCCTGGACAACGCGGGAAAATTGATCGGCGCGTCCCAGGCCGGCACCCGCACCACCTTGACCCTGGGCAGCCTGCTCAATCGCCCCGCCGGGGTGATCCAGGCGGTCCGCGACCTGACCGTCGACGCCACCTCCTCGGTGGACAACCGGGGCACGCTCATGTCCGGCGGCAACCTGACCATCCAGGGCAGGGACACGGGCACCACCCTGGCCATCGGCAATGCCAACGGCGCCGTGATCCAGGCCGGAGCCGGCCTGACCCTGCAAGGCGCGTCGGGAGGCGGCAACGCCACCCTGGACAACCAGGGCGGCAGCATGCTGGGCGACAGCCTGGCCTTGAAACTGGCCAGCCTGGACAACAGCGGCCTCCTCCAGGCCGGCGGCGGCGTCTCCAGCCTGGCGATCAGCGGCGCCCTGGACAACCGTCTGGGCGCCACCCTGACCCTGTCCGGCGACGGCGGTACCGCCAGCCTCACCGCCGACATCCTCGACAACGCCGGGCGGCTGCAATCCCGAGGCGACACCGGCATCGCCATCGGCAGCCAGTTGAACAACAGCGGTTCCATCCTGGGTGCGGCCGATCTCAGCCTGAGCGGCGCGACCGACACGGTCTATGCCATCGACAACAGCGGCACCCTGCAGGCCACCGGTCTACTGAGCATCAAGGGCCACGACGGCGGCAGGCAGGTGAACCTGTCCACCGGGGCCGCCGGCGTGGTACTGGCGGGGGAACTGGACATGAACGCCGGCACGGTCGCCCTGGCCGACGGCGCAAAGGTTTCCAGCAGCGGCAATCTGACCCTGGTGGCGGACACCTTGAGCCTGGGCGGCAGCAACGCCGGCATCCTGGCCGCCACCGGCAGCGGGGATGCCGTCATCACCCTGGCCAACACCTTCACCAATCCCGGCATGGTCTACTCCGGTGGTAACCTGACCCTGACCGCGCCGGACGTGAACAACGGCGCGACGGGCGGTATCGTCGCCCTGGACAACCTGACGGTGGTTGCCGCCGGCGGCAACCTCAATAACGCCGGCGCGATCTACGGCGGCAACCGGGTGAATCTAAACGCGACCGGCACCTTCACCAACGTGGGGTACCTGGACCACGGCCAGGGCACGGTCGATTCCGGCGGCGACCTGAGCCTCACGGCCGCCATCGTGCTCAACCAGAGCACCCTCGGCGCGACCCGCGACATCACCATCCAGGCGCCGACGTTCCGCAACGAAGTGGCCGGGGGCGACACCCGCGCCTGGGTCTATGGCACCAGCTACGCATCGAGCAGCTGGACCGATTCCTGGTACTCCTTCCCGGACAATTACGAGCGGGAATACCACGTCAACACCTGGACCGACTACCAGTATTACGCCGGCGGCAAGCCCACCTTCAAGCCGCAGATCATCGGCGGCAGCAGCGTGACGGTGCGCGGATTCGACAACGGCTACAACACCGGCGGCGTCATCTCCGGGCCCACGCTGAATATCATCGGCAACGGCGGCGGAGCCAGTTTCGTCAACGACGGGTTGGCCCTGATCGCCAGGGACTGGCGCGAAAGCTACGACTACTACACCCATTACATCGCCCTGGGGCCGGCGAAATACACGGATCACCAGTTCGGTAACTACACCAGTGGGCTGACCAATACCAGGACCATCGACAGCCTGGGGTCGGTGGGCCTGTACGCCACCACGCTCAATGCCGCCGGCTTCGCCCTCGCCAACAATGGCGCGCCTTTCGCCGCGGCGCCGGCCGCGCCGGCCGGCCAGACCGCCCCCGGCACCGGCGATCTGGCGGCACCGGCCGCAGGCGGCGGGTTGGCGTCCGGTCTGAGCTTCGGCGGCATCAACCTCAGGCTGCCGGACAACCCAAATGGCTACTTCGTGGTCAGCAAGGATCCCAACGCCCACTACCTGGTGGAAACCAATCCGCTGTTCGGGGTCGGCCAGAACTTCGTCGGCTCTCACTACCTGGAAGAACGCTACGGCTACAATCCGGACACGATCCAGAAGCACCTGGGCAATGCCAATTACGAGTTGCTGGCGGATCAGCCAGGCCTCGTAATTGGCA
>JAAXVP010000222.1 GCA_013335435.1 Thiobacillus sp.
CAGGCCGAGCGGCACCACCGCCGGTCGCGCCCCGGCCGCCAGGGTCTGGTAGAGGATGCGCGCGGCGCCCTTCTGGAACGGCAGGTGGCGGTGGCCCAGGTCGCTGGTGCCCTCGGGCAGGACGAACAGGGCGCCGCCCTCGGTGAGGTGGCGGACGCAGGCCGTGATAGCGGCCAGGTTGTCCACCGTGATGCCGCGCTCGGCGTCCTTGCCGCGCGCCACCTCGATGCCCCGGAAAAATAGCCAGCCGATGACGTTGCGGCGCAGCTGGGCCGAGATCATGAACACCGCGCGGGGCAGCTTGGAGCCGTAGACGAAGCCGTCCACCGCGCCGTTGCGGTGCAGGCCAAGGTAGAGCACGGGGCCGGCGGCGGGCAGGCGTTCCGGGTGCAGTACCCGGATGCGGTGGTAGAAGAGGCCGGCCAGGAGGCGGTTCAACCGGTGTCCGGTGGGGGTATGCGCCAGGGGCATCGGGGCGGTTATCCTTCGTATGGTTCCGATGGGGCGGGATGGCGGCGATTATCCCCGAACGCCCGATTGAGTAAAGATCGCCCTGGGTAGGGCTGCCCAGGATGGTTTTTTTCCGTGTGGCGTTGGCTGGTGTAAATTTATCATTAGAGGAACAAAGGGAGGCGCGAGGGGACGTCCCCATCGCGTTACGGAATGGGGATGGTCAGGCTGCGTTCCACCGTCGGGAGGCGGTTAAGCGCAAGGGGGTGGTGGATGACTCAGATCGGCGAGGCGGTCATGGTGGCCGGCATCGGGGCAGGCATTTCAAAATGTCCGTTTGACGAACCCGAACCTCCGGATGACCCTTATGAAGAGGACGAGGACTACGAGTGGGACGATACCGTCACCATGTCCTCGGCGCAGGACAACAGCAGCATCCGGCTGGGCAACAACTTGACCAGCGGCTCTCCCGGCTCCGAGGGCTCGTGGAATGTGCTGGGCGGCGATCCACCCCGGTATCGGGCCGCGCGAGAGGATACACGCAGACTGCCGCATCAACCCAAGGTGATGGTGCAAGGCAAGGCCTACCCGTACACGGTGGCTGCCCACCATTTGATACCTGGCAACGGCTCGCTGTACGACAGCCAGTTGTACAAGAGCTATATGCGCAAAGGCGGCAAGATGAAGTTGACCGAGCCGAAAGCCAAGACCTTCACCGTCAACCGCAATATCGGCTACAACGTCAACGGCAGCCATAACGGCGTGTGGCTGCCGGGCAGCTATGCCATCCGCGCCGGCGTGCACCCGTCCAAGGCCACTTGGAGCGAACTGAATGCCGATCCCTTACATGCGGATTGGTGCCTGGCCTACATCGCGGCAGCGACCAAGATCACTGGAATGCAGTTTCACGACACCCATGTGCGCTACTACGGAAACGTGAAGAAGATACTGGACAAGCTGGTCGTCAAACTCATCAAACACCAGCAGATATGCAAGACCTGCGCTGGTAAGACGGAGTCGCCGCCGCCCTACGTGATCAAGTCCAAGCTATACCGGTTGTCCGCACACCTGCGCAGCAAGCTTGCCCGCGGACCTCGCTATTGGCGCACGCGCGACGCCTGGATGACTTCCGACCAGGTCCAGGCCTTGTTTGCGCAGTCCGTGGCGCGGGCCGGCTTCATGAAGGTTTATGACCAGGCTTGAAACTATATTCAGGAGGCACAGCATGACCGCAAGAAAAACCACCGCCAGCTTGTACAGCGTCATGACTTGCGAAGGAGTCTATCCGCCGACCATGGTGCAATTGAAAAGCGAGTGGGATGGCCCGCCGTGGCTGATGGGCTCCCTGCTTGCCTTGCCGGTGCCCGATCCGGTGCTGTTTGAACTGAATCCGCGCTATCCGGGCAAGCTCCTGCCGATGTATGAAGGCACCATCCCGTTGATGAGCGAGGAATTGCTACGGGTCTTGCATAGCGCAGGCGTCGCCAACATCGAGTTGTATCCGGCCCGGATCGACGACCCACATGGCGGTCGCTCACTGCATCAGTACAAGGCTTTCAATGTGGTCGGGCTGGTGGCCTGCGCAGACATGGAGCGCTCGGAATACCTGGAAGACGGGGACGACGATATGCCGCTGATGTTCGACAGCCTGTGCATCGATGATGCCAAGGCACACGGTGCGTTGCTGTTTCGGCTGGCGGAGGCGCCCACGGCGCTGGTAGTCCATCAACGGATTCGTCAGGCCGTGGAGCGACAGGTGCCTGGGATGACCTTCCACGGTCCGGGCGAGTGGTCGGGCTGAGCGGCACCACCGCCGACCGCGCCCCGGCCGCCAGGGACTGGAAGAAGATGCGCGCCGCGCCCTTCTGGAACGGCAGGTGGCGGTGGCCCAGGTCGCTGGTACCCTCGGGCAGGACGAACAGGGCGCCGCCCTCGGTGATGTGGCGGACGCAGGCCGTGACGGCGGCCAGGTTGTCCACCGAGATGCCGCGCTCGGCGTCCTTGCCGCGCGCCACCTCGATGCCCCGGAAGAACAGCCGGCCGACGGCGTTGCGGCGCAGCTGGGCCGAGATCATGAACACCGCGCTGGGCAGGTGGGAGCCGTAGACGAAGCCGTCCACCGCGCCGTTGCGGTGCAGGCCGAGGTAGAGCACGGGGCCGGCGGCGGGCAGGCGTTCCGGATGGAGGACGCGGATGCGATGGTAATAGAGCCTGCCCAGCAGGACATCCAGCCAGTGGCCGCCGGGTTGACTCGCCGGTTGCATCGGGGCGCGTTTCCTCTGTACTCGTTGTTCTGGTGGGCGGGAGCGGCCCCGTTGCCGGGGCCGGCTCGATTATCCGGGAAACGGCGGATAAGTAAAATTACGTGTGGTGACGGCGGTTAGGTTGTCTTGCTATTAGCTACCTGCCACTGACGAGACTAGTGTTTTCCTACGCCCCCGTGTAGCGGCAGGCCTGCCCTTCTTGGGTGGGGTCTTGAAGAGTTCGATTTCTGGCAGCGAGCGGGGGATATAGTTGCCAAGCCGCCACACCAAGTTCTGGCATTCGTTCAGAGCAAGGTAATAGAGTGGCCTAAGCATGCGTTCTGCTTCGCTGACGTCGATGGCTTCACCATTCGGAGCGGGACCATCGAAAATGGCGAATTGCCGATAGGCGCATTCGGCAAAAAACGCTTCGGCGCCGGTTTCCTTCTGAATGCCGGTGATCTTTACTTTGACGGTCAATAGTAGCCGGTCATCATGGCCGTCCAGGTTGGCCACCTCAGTAGTGGCGGTCAAGCTGATGAAACCACCTTTCGTGTCTTCCTGGGGGATAAGCTGGTTGGCGGTGCAGCTTAAGAGACTGGCGGGGGAGGTGACGAAATTTAGTTTGGCAGGCTGCTTTGCCATACGTCCTCCTGTCTTCCGAACTGGCTGAAGTCAATATCCGGCAGTGGGATAGTTTCCTCGCTGCTCAGGATCACGCGCGTTTCGTGGTGATGGTGGTGAACCTCTACATTCTGGTAAGCGAGGTGACTCTTGCAGGCCGACTTCACCCAGTCGTTCAGGCTGACTCCCTCGCGTATTGCAGCTAATGCACAGTCACGATGAAGCTCTTGGGTGAAACGTACATTGAAGGTGCCCTTGAACGGGGTATCCGGTTCCTCGCCAAGTTCCCGGCAGGTGTCCAGGTAGTCATCTACCGCGTCTCTGAAGGCTGCTTCCAATTCCTTGGGGCTTTCTGCGGCGTAGTTGACGATGTCCTTGATGAACAGAAGTCGGCCATGCAACAGGTTGTCTTCGACGCTGACTTCGCCTGAGCCAAAATAACCTTGATACTCGAATTGTGGCTTCACTTGATTTCTCCTACCGTTCTGAGTGCGTCCAGGAGGTCATTTATGGTGTACCGCTTGATGACGCTTTCCGGATGAGGTTCGTGCAAAAAAGCTCTGACGCCGGTCGTGTGAACGAATTTGCGTCTGGAGCCTGTATTGTTGATTAGCTTGAAGCCACACATCTCCATAAGTCTTACTGCCTCGTCCCAAGTGAAGTCGGTTGGCGGCGGTGCCTTCTGAAGACGGTCAATCAGCTTCTGTTTTTTCGACATAGGATTATGCCTGCCGTTCCCTTTTTTGTAACCGTTTTTAGTTGCTTTATTTCTTCATGGGGGACAATCTACCCACTCCTGCACAAAATACCAAGCAAGCCCTCACTCGTCCGCAACAAACCCCAGCGATACCGAGTTGAGGCAGTAGCGCAACCCGGTCGGCGCCGGGCCGTCCGGGAAGACGTGGCCGAGATGGCCGTCGCAGCGGGCGCAGCGGATTTCGGTGCGGATCATGCCGTGGCTGTTGTCCCGGATCTCACGGATGTGCGCCGGGTCGACCGGCCGGTAGAAGCTGGGCCAGCCGGTGCCGGACTCGAACTTGGCGTCGGCGCGGAACAGGGGCAGGCCGCAGAGCCGGCAGATGAAGGTGCCGGGTCGCTTCTCTTTCAGGAGGCCGCCGCAGAAGGGCGGTTCGGTGCCCTGGTGGAGGATGACCCGGCGTTCCTCGTCGGAGAGTCCGGCCGCCAGGGCCGCCCGTTCCTCATCGGTGGGCGGCGTCAGGTCGTGGCCGGAGGCGGATTTCACCACTGGAAGACCCGGGTCATGGCGTCGAGGCCTTCCTGCACGGTCTGGCGCAGGTCGTCCGGGCAGCTTTCCTCCTCGATCAGCATCGAGGCGTAGACGTGCAGGCTCTTCAGCGCGCAGGCCATGCGGGCGACGTCGTCGGCCAGCTTGGGGTCCATCTGAACGCCGGCTTGCAGGGTCCAGTTCTGTTTTTCCATTGTTTTATCTCCTCGTTTGGGTGGATTTCATCGCGCGCGGGACTGCGCGATGGGAGACTTGTAACGGAAAACGCCAGGGCTGGCTAGTCGGTAGAACTGCTTCCTTCGCGCCGGTGGCGGACCTTCTTGACCACCTTCGAGGCCACGTAGGCGGCGAACTCGTCGACGTTCTCGTAATCCTCCGCCATGGCCAGTTCGGCCAGGCCGTCGATCAGCCGGCGGGTGGCCTCGATGGCCGCCAGGCTGCGCCCGCAGACCAGGCAGTGGACGTTGTCGTCGCGGCAGGCGGTCTTGCCGGCACAGGGCTTGAATTGGCTCATGACGGAACTCCGGTCAGGGATAGGCAAAGCAGTGTGGCGACGTGGACCGGCTTGCGGCCGCTGCCGTCCTCGATCTGGTGCCGGCAGGAAAAGCCGTCCGCGACGATGAGGGCGTCGCCGGCCGCGCGCACGGCGGGTAGCAGGGCCTGCTCGGCCATGCGCATGGAAACGTCGTAATGCTCGGACTCCAGGCCGAAGGCGCCGGCCATGCCGCAGCAGCTGGCCTCGATCAGCTCGAATTCGAACTCCGGTATCCAGGCCAGCACCTTGCGTACCGACTTCATGGCGCCGAAGGCCTTCTGGTGGCAATGGCCGTGCACCAGGGCCTTGCCGGGCGTGATCGGCTTGAGCGGCAGGCGCAGGCCCTTGTTGTATTCGTGCAGGAGGAATTCCTCGAACAGCCAGGCCTGCTTGGCCAGGGGCGCGACGTCGGGGCCGAGGCCCAGGCAGTAGAACTCGTCGCGCAGGGCGAGCAGGCAGGAGGGCTCCAGGCCGACCACCGGGATGCCCTCGGCCAGGGCCGGGGCGAGGGCGGCCAGGGTGCGTTTGGCCTCGCGCCGGGCCTGCCCGACCAGGCCGGCGGACAGGTAGGTGCGGCCGCAGCACAGGGGGCGATCCGGTTCGGCGTCGTCGGGCGCCGGCGTGGCCACTCGCACCTGGTAGCCGGCGGCTGCCAGCACGGTCTGGGCGGCCTCGGCGACCTCCGGCTCGAAGTGGTGGCTGAAGGTGTCGACGAACAGGATGACTTCGCCGCGCGGCGCTTCGGCGGCCGGCTCCGGCGCGATGGCGACAAATGGCTTCGG
>JAAXVP010000482.1 GCA_013335435.1 Thiobacillus sp.
GCCGTCGGTTCCCGAAACCGTCGAGATCCTCAAGGGCCTCAAGTCGCGCTTCGAGCAGCACCATGGCATCAAGTACTCCGCCTCGGCCTTGTCGAGTGCCGCCGAGCTGTCGGCCCGCTACATCAACGACCGCCACCTGCCGGACAAGGCCATCGACGTCATCGACGAAGCCGGTGCCGCCCAGCGCATCCTGCCCAAGTCGCGGCAGAAGAAGCTGATCGGCAAGACAGAAATCGAGGAGATCGTCGCCAAGATCGCCCGCATTCCGCCGCGCAATGTCTCCAACGATGACAAGGCCGCCCTCAAGACGCTTGAGCGCGACCTGAAGAACGTCGTTTTCGGCCAGGACGTCGCCATCGAGGCCCTCGGCAAGGCCATCAAGATGTCCCGCTCCGGCCTTGGCAATCCGGCCAAGCCGATCGGCTCCTTCCTGTTCAGCGGCCCGACCGGCGTCGGCAAGACCGAAGTCGCCCGGCAACTGGCCTACATCCTGGGCATCGAGCTGATCCGCTTCGACATGTCCGAGTACATGGAACGCCATGCGGTGTCACGCCTGATCGGTGCGCCACCCGGTTACGTGGGCTTCGACCAGGGCGGCTTGCTGACCGAACAGATCAACAAGAAGCCCCACTGCGTGCTGCTCCTCGACGAAATCGAAAAGGCGCATCCGGACATCTACAACATTCTGCTGCAGGTGATGGACCACGGTACGCTGACCGACAACAACGGGCGCAAGGCGGACTTCCGCAACACCATCATCATCATGACCACCAACGCCGGTGCCGAAAACATGCAGAAATCGGTGATCGGCTTCTCCGCCAAGCGCGAGCAGGGCGACGAGATGGCCGACATCAAGCGGATGTTCTCGCCGGAGTTCCGCAACCGCCTGGATGCCACGATCTCCTTCAAGGCCCTCGACCACGACATCATCACCCGTGTGGTCGAGAAGTTCCTGATGCAGCTCGAGGCACAACTCCACGAGAAGAAGGTGGAAGCCCACTTCACCGACAAGCTCAAGGAATGGCTGGGCCAGAAGGGCTTCGATCCGCTCATGGGCGCCCGCCCGATGGCGCGCCTCATCCAGGATACGATCCGCTCGGCCCTGGCCGACGAGCTTCTGTTCGGCCGTCTGGCCAACGGCGGCACGGTCACCATCGACCTCGACGACGACGGCAAGGTACAGCTCCAGTTCGAGGAAATGGCCGAAGCTGCGGTATAGTTTTATTACGCACGTACGTCATGAAGCACGGGCGGCCCAGGCCGCCCGTTTCTTTTGTGCGCCCGCATTTTCATTCACTTTCAATATCACGGAGTTGCCATGGAATTCCAGACCACCGATCTTTGCGATGCCAACGAAGGCAAGGTCCGCGCAGTAGCCCCCATGTTCCGGAGCTTCGGCGGCAAGACCCGCTTTGCCGGCCCGATCCGCACCCTGAAGGTTTTCGAAGACAACTCGCTGGTACGCTCGACCCTTGAAAGTCCGGGCAACGGCAGCGTACTGGTCATCGACGGTGGCGGCTCCATGCGTTGCGCCATGGTGGGCGACCAACTCGCCCTGCTGGGGGTCAAGAATGGCTGGGCCGGCATTGTTGTATATGGCTGCATCCGCGACTCCGCGGAACTCGCCCGCATGGACCTCGGCGTGCGCGCGATCCGGGTCGTCGCGAACAAGGACTTTCTTTGCTATCGGGTGGCGAAAGATCACTGACAGCAGTGGCATTGATTTTTTCACTGTTAAAAGTATCTCCGACGCCATTCTGCGTAATGGACGAAGTGGATGCCGCATTGGATGAAGCCAATGTTGGTCGTTTCACTGAATTATTGAAGGAATTAAGTCAAGACAT
>JAAXVP010000223.1 GCA_013335435.1 Thiobacillus sp.
CCTGGCCGGCGACATGGGACATGATGTCGGCACACATCAGGGAACCGTAGGTGAAACAGGCGTCGATATCCATCGCCATCGATCCGGGGCTGAGCAACAACGCTTGAAGCATGCCGGCAACGGCGCATTCGGGCAACCCGTCGACTACGCTTAGGGAGACGCAGATTTATTCGTCATCCCCGCGTAGGCGGGGATCCAGTGCCTTGATTTAACTGGGTTCCCGCCTACGCGGGAACGACGGAATCAAATAAATCAGCGGTTCCTTAGAGCAGTGGAAAATCCCGTAAGCGCCGGAACACCGCACCATGGACGAGGACTACGCACTTGAGATGCAGGCCCTGCTGGACGAGATCGACGCCGACGTGCTCGACACCCGGCTCTGGACCGGCCGCACGGCCCTCGACCCGCGCGTGCTCGATGCCCTGCGCCGGGTGCCCCGGCATGCCTTCGTACCAGAGCACCTGCGCAGCAGCGCCTACGAGAATCATCCGCTGCCGATCGGCCATGGCCAGACCATCTCGCAGCCCTACATCGTCGCGCTGATGACCGACCTGCTGCGCCCGCGACCGGACGACATCGTGCTGGAAGTCGGTACCGGTTCCGGCTACCAGGCCGCCGTCCTGGCCGGCCTGGTGCGACGGGTCTACTCCCTGGAGATCGTCGCCGAGCTGGCTGTCCAGGCGCGCGAACGCCTGCGCCGGCTAGGCTACGGGAATGTCGAGGTGGCGGTGGGCGACGGCCATCGCGGCTGGCCGGAACACGCCCCCTACGACGCCATCGTGGTCACCGCCGCAACGCCGCGCATCCCGCCGGCCCTGATCGAGCAACTCAAGCCCGGCGGCCGTCTGGTCGTCCCGGTCGGGCCGCCGCGTTTCGACCAGGAGCTACGTCTGCTCAGCAAGGACGTTGCGGGGCAGATCGAGGACAAGGGCGTATTGCCGGTGGTCTTCGTGCCCCTGACCGGCGGCATCGATTGATCCCGGCCGTCATGCCTCCGTCTGGCCGTCCGCCGAATCCTCCGGCGTTTCCGACTGGCCATCGCCAACCCCCAGCCGCCCGGCGCTGGCGAAGGACTGGCGCAGGGCGGACAGCTCGACCAGCTGGGCGGCAACCAGGAAGTTGATGGTGCCCTCCGGCACCATGCCCGCCTCGTTCGCCTCCCCCGCCGGCATGCCGGTCAACAACTCGATGGCTTGGTCGACGTTGGCCACGGGGTAGACGGCAAACTTGCCGGCGGCGCAGGCGTCGACGACATCCTGGCGCAACATCAGATGCTTGACGTTGGCCTCCGGGATCAACACACCCTGTTCTCCGGTCAGGCCGCGCGCCTGGCAGATGTCGAAGAAACCCTCGATCTTCTCGTTCACGCCGCCGATGGCCTGGACGTCGCCGAACTGGTTGACCGAGCCGGTCACCGCCAGGGCCTGCCGGATCGGCACCCCGGCCAGGTCCGAGAGCAGGGCGCACAGTTCCGCCAGGGAGGCGCTGTCGCCCTCCACCGGGCCGTAGGACTGCTCGAACACCAGGCTGGCAGAAAGCGAGAGCGGCACGTTGTGGGCATAGCGGGCGCCCAGGAAGGCAGCCAGGGTGAGGACGCCCTTGGAGTGGATCGCGCCGCCCAGCTCCGTCTCGCGCTCGATGTCGATCACCTCGCCCTCGCCGACCCGCGTGGTGGCGGTGATGCGCACCGGGTGGGCGAACATGAAATCGTCCAGTGCGATCACCGCCAAGCCGTTGACCTGGCCGATGCGGGCCTCGGTCACGGCGATGAGCAGGTTGCCGCGCAGTATTTCGTCCCGGTATTCATCGCGCAAGCGGTCGACCCGGCGGATCTGTGCCGCCAGCGCGGTCTCGACGTCGTCCCGCGTCACCGTATCCCGGCCGGCCTTGGCGGCCCAATGGTCGGCCTCCTGGATGAGGTCGGCGATCAGGCGGCGGCTCGCCGTCAGCCGTTCGGCGTCGCCGACCAGGCGGGCGCCGTGCTCGACCAGACGGGCGACGGCGGCACGGTCGAGCGGCCGCAGACCGGACTCGTGCGCCAGGGTGGCGATGAACTCGGCATAGTGGCGCACGCTGTCGTCGTCGCGCGGCACCTCGTCCTCGAAATCGGCGGCGATCTTGAACAGTTCGGAAAACTCGGGGTCGGCGCTCTTGAGCAGGTAGTAGAGATGACGCTCGCCGATCAGCACCACCTTGACCGAAAGCGGCATCGGCTCGGGCTCCAGGGATACCGTGCTGGTCAGGCCGAGCGCCTCGCCGAGCGACTCGATGCGCACCAGGCCCGCGCGCAGGGAACGCTTGAGGCCTTCCCAGGCATAGGGCTGGACCAGCACCTTGAGCACGTCGAGCACCAGGTAGCCGCCGTTGGCACGATGCAGCGCACCCGGCTTGATCAGGGTGAAGTTGGTCACCAGGGTGCCCATCTGGGCGATGTGGTCGACCCGGCCGACCAGGTTGGGATAGATCGGGTTGTCCTCGTACACCACCGGGCTGGCCCGGGTATCCGCATTGTCGACCAGGAGGTTCACCTGGTAGCGGCTGGTCGAGAGGCTGCCGCTGAACACCAGGCCGGCCATGTCGCCCTCGCCCTTTGGCTGCGTGCGCAGCTGCTCGCCCATCTCGAGGACGTCGTGCATGACTTCATCCAGAAAGGCCTGGACATCGGTCAGGTCGGCGTACTGCCCTTTCAGTTCTTCGATCAGGTGGCCGACCGCGAGGCCCAGGATTTCCCGGCTGGCATCCCTGATCTGGAGTTGGCGCTCGCGCCGCCAGCGCGGGAATTGCAGCATCAACTGCTTGAGGCGCTCGGTATAGTCGTCGATCAGTTTGCCGATGCGCTGCTTTTCCTCGTCCGGTAGTTTGTCGAATTCGTCCGGAGCCATGGCCTCCTCGCCCTTCATGGGCGCGAAGACGAAGCCGTGCGGCGTGTGCAACAGGGCGACGCCATGCTCCGACGATTCCTGGCCGAGCATGCGCAGGGCATGCTGCTCGCGTTCATTGAAGGCCTCTTGGATGGCCTCGATGCGTTGCCGGTATTCGTCGCTCTCGAAGGCAGCCGGGATGGCCTTGGACAGTTCGGCGACGAACTGCTGCATATCGCGCTTCAACCGGCCGCCACGCCCGGCCGGCACCTTGAGCAAGCGTGGCCTGTTCGACTCGGCGAAATTGTTGACGTAGCACCAGTCGCTCGGCACCGCCCCGGTCGCGGCCTTGCCTTCGAGCAAGCGGCGCACCGAGGAATGGCGGCCGCTGCCGGGCTCGCCCATGACGAACAGGTTGTAGCCGGGGCGCTGGATGTCGATGCCGAAGTCGACGGCATCGACCGCACGCGCCTGGCCGACGATCTCGGTGGCGGCACTCAACTCCGCCGTGGTTTCGAAGGCAAACTGGGCAGGATCGCAACGCTTGCACAGGGACGTTGCAGCGAGGGCCTTGCTGGCGGGCATCGTGCTTCCTTCTCGACGGGATGGTTGGACCGGGCGCAAACGCGGCCTATTCCCATGATAGAAGCTGTGTGCTGCCGTGGCGGCAGAAAGGCGCACAATGAAAAAAGCCAGCTTGGTTAGCTGGCTTTCTGTCTTACGACCCTGGTAAGTCGTTGATATATATGGTCGGGGCGAGAAGATTCGAACTTCCGACCCCCTGCACCCCATGCAGGTGCGCTACCAGGCTGCGCTACGCCCCGACGAGCCGCGCATTATAGCCACACGGCGGATAAAAAGGAATGCGAAAAATCGCCCGACCGTAAGAACGGGCTCAAGTCTTGAGCAGGTCCAGGATGGCGGCGATTTCCTGCTTGATCACGGCCAGGTCGACAGCCTCCCCGGCCACGGCCGGTTCCGTAGCGGGCGCGGCCGCCACGGGGACCGGTGCCGGCTCGGTGGGGCCATCCTGGATCAGGCGGTTGCGGGCACCGGTGATGGTAAAGCCCTGCTCGTACAGCAGCGAACGGATGCGCCGGATCAGCATCACCTCATGATGCTGGTAATAGCGCCGGTTGCCGCGCCGCTTGACCGGCTTGAGTTGACTGAACTCCTGCTCCCAATAGCGCAGGACGTGCGGCTTGACCGCGCAGAGCTCGCTTACTTCACCGATGGTGAAGTAGCGCTTGGTCGGGATGGGCGGCAGTTCACTGTTCGCCGGATGTTCCGACATGGACCGTTTCCACCAGGGCCTTCAGTTTTTGGCTGGCGTGGAAAGTCACCACACGCCGGGCGGAGATGGGCATTTCCTCGCCGGTCTTGGGATTGCGGCCGGGACGCTGGGGCTTTTCCCGCAGCTGGAAATTGCCGAAACCGGACAGCTTGACGCTGTCGCCCCGTTCGAGGGCGAAGCGGATCTCTTCAAAGAAGTTTTCCACCATCTCCTTGGCTTCGCGTTTGTTCAGACCGACTTGGTCGAACAGGAGATCGGCGAGTTCTGCTTTGGTCAGGGTTGTCATCGTGATCGAATCCTAGCTGCGTAGTGTGGCGCCGAACCGTTCGGCCAGGAAAGCCAGCACCTCCGAGACCGTATTTTCGATCTCGACATCCGTAAGAGTTTTCTCAGTATCTTGCAACAACATTTTGAAAGCAAGGCTCTTTTTGCCTTCCGGCACTCCCTTGCCCTGATATACGTCGAAGAGGGCGATCTCGGTTACGAGGCGCGGCAAAGCCGCTTGCGCAGCGGCCAGCATTTCACCCACGGCAAGGTTGCCGTCGACCACCACGGCAATGTCACGACGCACGGCCGGGAAGCGGGAAACAGTGCGATAGCTGGGCAGATCGCGGGTCGCCAGGGCATCCCAGTCGAGTTCGAACAGGATGGGAGCGCGATTGAGGCCGAGTTGCTGGACCAGCCTGGGGTGCAGCGCACCCAGCCAGCCGGCCGGCCGGCCGGCCACGCTGACGCGGGCGCATTGGCCCGGATGCAGGGCGGCATGCTCGCCCTTGGCATAATCGGCCGCCATCGGCCAGAGCAGGGTTTCCAGATCAGCCTTGACGTCGAAGAAATCGACCGTGCGGGCGCCCTCGCCCCACTGTTCCGGGTGTGCACTGCCGTAGGCCAGGCCGCCCAGACGCAGCGGCTGGTCGGCACTGCCGGTGCCCAGGAAGCAACGGCCCAGTTCGAAGATGCGCAGGCGCTCCTGGCCGTGGTTGAGGTTGTGGCGCAGGGTGGCGAGCAGGCCCGGGATCAGGCTACCGCGCATGACGCCCATCTGGCTGGCGATCGGGTTGACCAGGGCGATCTGCCCGGCGCCCGGCGCCACCATGTCCTGTTGCTTGGCGTCGATGAAGCTGTAGGTGACGACTTCCTGATAGGCCATGGCCATCAGGCGATCCTTGAACTCGCCGCGGGCACGCTGGCGTTCCGGCAGGTCGGTCATCCCGGCCAGGGTCTCCGGCAGGACGGCGGGCAGGTTGTCGTAACCCTTGACCCGGGCGATCTCCTCGATCAGGTCGACCTCGATGGCGAGATCGAAGCGATAGGACGGCGGGGTGATCTCCCATTCGTGGCCCTGGCCTTCCATCTCCAGGCCGAGCCGGACGAAGATGGCGCACATCTCGGCGTCGTCGACGGCCATGCCGAGCAGGCGGCGGGCCCGCTCGGGACGGAAGCGGATGGCGCTGGCCGGCGCGATCTCGCCGCCCACCATGGTGACCGGGCCAGGCTGGCCACCGCAGATGTCGAGGATCAGGCGGGTGGCACGCTCCATGGCGGCAGCCGGAAGCAGCGGATCGACGCCGCGCTCGAAACGGTGCGAGGAGTCGGTGGCCAGACCATAGGCGCGGGCGCGGCCAGCCATGGCGTCGGGCGTGAAGTGGGCCGCCTCCAGGAAGATGTCGGTGGTGGACTCTGACACCGAGCTGGCCTGGCCGGGATCATGGGCGGCCAG
>JAAXVP010000224.1 GCA_013335435.1 Thiobacillus sp.
CCAGGTGTTCCGGGACGGCTATTTCCACGCCGACATGCACCCCGGCAACATCCTGGTCACCGACGACGGCAAGTACGTGGCGCTCGACTTCGGCATCATGGGCACACTGAACGACGTCGACAAGAACTACCTGGCGCAGAACTTCCTGGCCTTCTTCCGGCGCGACTACAAGCGGGTCGCCCAGACCCACCTCGATTCCGGCTGGATCTCGGCCGACACCCGGGTGGACGAGTTCGAGGCCGCCATCCGCGCCGTCTGCGAGCCGGTGTTCGACCGGCCGCTGAAGGAGATCGCCTTCGGCAAGGTGCTGCTGCGCCTGTTCCAGACCTCGCGCCGGTTCGGCATGGAGATCCAGCCCCAGCTGGTCATGCTGCAGAAGACCCTGCTCAACATCGAGGGCCTGGGCCGCCAGCTCGACCCCGACCTCGACCTCTGGGCCACCGCCAAGCCCTTCCTGGAACGCTGGATGAGCGAGCAGCTGGGCTGGCGCGGCTGGACCCGCACCCTCAAGGAAGAGGCGCCCTACTGGGGCATGCTGATCCCGCAACTGCCGCGCCTGGCCCATCAGGCCCTCAAGACCGACCGCCTGGAGCGCCTGGAGTCCGGCCTGGAGCTGATGCTGCGCCAGCAGCAGACGCGCAACCGCTGGCTGGCGGCGATTGCCGTCCTGCTGGCCGTGATGATCGCCCTGAATCTGTCGCCCTGAGACGACCATGGCCGCACCTTGACCTGGCATGGCATGCCGGTCGCCCCGCTTTCAAGCGGGCCAGTCTGAGTGACAGATGGGAGTCGTATTGAAAAGGCTACACTTGGTCCAGGATGTGCGCGATGCCAACCGGCGTGAGCGCATCATGCTCGTCTCGGAATTCGTGAAGATCAAGGGCCTCATGCCCCTGCTCATGAAGCACCGGAACGGCGATGCGTGGACGCAGACGGAGCGGGTCGAACTGCATGAACAATTGCGCACGCTGAGCCATCTATCGCCCTATCTGTTCGTTCTGCTGCTGCCGGGCTCGTTCGCCCTCCTGCCCGTGCTTGCCTGGTGGCTGGATCGGCGTCGCCAGCAACGTCAAGCCCCGGGCGATGAGCCGTCAGAATGCCCCCTGGAGGAAGCCGTCCGCGAGCCTGGGCCAAGGGCATCCGGAATGGCTCACGAAGCCACATTCACGAAATCTCAACGGAACCCGCCATTACCGATAGCCAAACGGGACACACAGACAGTCGACGATAACTGCGAGACACCTTGAATTTTTTATTGCGGACACGGGTCTACTTGGACGGAAGCGCCTATATTTACCAAGGAAAGATGTTCGCGCGGACATGGCGATGAGTAGTTGCATCCATGTCGCCGCACCGCAAGGCAGGGCGCGTCATCCATTCCGAAAATCACAAAACTTGCACGGAGATTGATATGAACGACGTTTCAGGCGAACTCACAAGCGAACAATTGATAGCCGACTTCAAGGTGGTGGTGGCCGACGCGGAAGCACTCCTGAAAGCGACGGCCGGCCAGGGCGGTGAAAAGCTATCGGAAATACGCGCCAAGGCGGAAGAGTCTCTCCGGGTCGCCAAAGCCCGGATGGCGGATGCCCAGGAAGCACTGATCGCAAAAACCAAGGAAGCGGCCAAGGCGACCGATGCCTACGTCCATGAAAACCCATGGAAAGCCATAGGCATCGCGGCCGGCGTCGGCTTGGTGGTCGGTTTGTTGATCGGCCGCCGCTAGGTATCGGCAATGTCCGATCAGGCTCAGGGGGAAAGCAAGGGCTTGCTCAACTCGCTTACCGCGCTCGCAGCAACACTGGTAGCCATGGCGCATACGCGCCTGGATCTTTTATCTACCGACCTGGAGGAAGAGCGGGAGCATTTGCTCTCGATGCTGGTGCTGACGCTGGTGGCCCTGTTTTCCCTGGGAATCGGCATGGTGCTGGTCACGATCTTCGTCGTGGTTGCGTTCTGGGACACATACCGCCTCCTGGTATTGGGTACGCTCGCGGGATTGTTTCTTGTTGTCGGAATCGCGGCGTGGCGTTTCGCCATCCGAAAGGCGAGGACGAAACCGCGACTGTTTGCGGCCACCCTGTCGGAACTGCTGAAGGACCGCCAGCAGCTGACCTCCCGCACATGAACGAAAAACTGACCCAATTGGCGGAGCACCGGGCCCGGTTGATCGCCCAGGCGGCGCATCAGCGGACAGATTTGGCGCAAATCATCGAGCCCTGGCGCGGGCCCTTGGCCTGGGCCGACCTGGGACTGGACATGTTGCGCGTCATCAAGCGACGGCCCGTCTGGGTCGTCGGGGGCGTCGCCGTGCTCGGTGTCATGGGCCTGCGCCTCAACCGCCTCGGCAAATGGCTACAGCGCGGCTGGATAACCTGGCAAGTCGTGCGGAAACTGCGCGGCCGATAGCCCCGGCTCCCGAAAGGCGCCGGGGCATCGGCGCCGCTCAGAAGTGGTGGTTGTACCCCACCATGGCCGACACCTGGCCGTGCGTGATGGTAAGGCCCATGCCGTTCACGTCCGACACCTCCGGCGCATAGGACACCGCCGCCGCGACGCAGCCGTTGTCGCTGACCCGATAGTCGAAACCTGCGGTGTAGTGGCGCTCCACCGTGGCCGGGAAGAGCGGATGCAAGTAGGTATCCGGTATCGGGTTCTTGCCGTAGTTGTAACCGACCCTCAGGCCCAGCTTGTCGGTGGGACGGTATTGCAGGCCCAGGGCATAGACGATCTGGTCGTCCCACTCCTGCGGCATGGTCAGAATCCGGCCGTTGAAGGACATGCGGAACTGCTGCATGGCGTCGGACCAGTTCAGGCGTCGGACGTCGAACGCCAGCATCAGCTTGGGCGTGGCCTGCCAGGCCAGGCCGACGGCATAGGTCTCCGGCCACTGGAAATCGACCACGGACAGCTTGCCGGTCTCGGAATAGAAGGGGGTACTGCCGCTGAACAGGGTCATGCTGGCGCCGTCGGCCGAGGTTTTCATGTCGCTCAGGCTGGTCTTGCTGTGATAGGCCGCGCCCACCGTCAACACAGGACTGAACTTGTAGGTGAAGCCCAGCTTGCCGGCCCAGCCGCTGCCCTTGGCCTTGCCGGTGAAATCGTTGTCGTCGGAAAAGCCGATGTAGGCGGTGTTGCCCTGGCCGATGTTCCCGCCCCCCATGGCCGCAACCTGCTGGTCTGTCGCCACCATGCCAACGTCCAGCATGGCCCAGACGAAGTCGAGCGAGGCACCGACCGCCAGGTCGGGTGTGACTTCGTAAGCGACCGGGAAGATCAGGCGGCCGACCCCCAGTTCGGAACGCACATCCTGGCCCGTGCCCATGGAAAACATCGTGCCGCGGCCATACTCGGTACCCATGCCGCCCTGGGCGAACATGCCGACGCCATAGGTCAGGCGGCCATCCTTGCGACCCCAGCCGATGGCCGGCATGAAATAGGAATCGCCGCCGGACTCGGCGACACCGCTGACGGCGACGTCCGGCCCCAGGTGGTGCAGGGCCACGGCCAGTTGCTGACCGGGCACGGTCAGGGCCAGGGTGGCCGGGTTGTTCATCATGGCCGCCATGCCGCTGTCGTAGGCCATCGAGGCCCCACCCATGCTCATGCCGAGGGGACCATAACCCTCCAGGTTCATGCCATTGGTGGCGTGCGCGGACGGGACGATACAAGCCAAGGCGACAGCCAGGGGCGTCGCCTTGAGGGCGAGATGGGTGTGCATGATGTTTTCTTTCTGTTTGGCGGGGTTTTTGGAATGGTAGCCAAACAGTCAATCAGCATCGATCAATATTCTGATGCAACCAGAAAAATCGCTGATGGCGGAGCCCCATCAGGGCGGCGCGACGCTAGAATGAAACCACCATCCTGCCGGGGGAGGGTAGCCATGGCCCTGCTGGAACTCCGCGCCGTCACCCGTCGCTTCGGCGCCTTCGAGGCGGTGAGGCGGGTCAGCTTCGCGGTGGAGAGCGGCGAGTTCTTCACCCTGCTGGGCCCGTCCGGCTGCGGCAAGACCACGATATTGCGCATGATCGCCGGCTTCGACCAACCGGACCAAGGCCACATCCTGCTCGACGGCAAGGACCTCGCCGCCACCCCGGCCGAGCGCCGGCCCATCCATACCGTGTTCCAGAGCTACGCCCTGTTCCCCCACCTGACCGTGGCGGAGAACGTCGCCTTCCCGCTGCGCATGGCCGGCCGAACGCCGGCCGAGATCAGGACGCGCACCGCCGAGGCCCTGGACCAGGTGCACATGCGCGAGCTGGCCGGCCACTACCCGCACGAGATCTCCGGCGGCCAGAAGCAGCGCGTCGCCCTGGCGCGCGGCCTGGTCAACCGGCCGCGCCTGCTCCTGCTCGACGAGCCCCTGGGCGCCCTGGACCTGAAGCTCAGGGAGGAGATGCAGGTGGAACTGATCCGCCTGCAGCGGGAGGTGGGCATCACCTTCGTCTTCGTCACCCACGCCCAGCCCGAGGCCCTGGCCCTGTCGCACCGCATCGCCGTGATGCGGGACGGGGTCATCGAGCAACTGGACGAGCCGTCGAAGATCTACGGCTTCCCGAGGAACCGCTTCGTGGCCGATTTCATCGGCAACTGCAACCTGCTGGAGGCTGCCGTCGCGGCGACCGAGGCGGATGGCCTGCGCCTGTCGGCCGAGGGGCTGGGCGACATCCTGGCGCCGGCCGGCGGCCTGGCGCAGGCGGGCGACACGGGCGTCCTCGCCCTGCGTCCGGAACAGGTGCGCATCGCCGCGGAGGGCCTGGCCCTGGCCAATCGCTTCCCCGGCACGGTGCGCGATTTCATCTACGTCGGCGACGTGACCACCTACATGGTCGAACTCGACAACGGCCGCGTGCTGGAGGCCCTGCTGCCCAACCAGGCGCCGGGCCGGGCGCGCTTCTTCGAGACCGGCGACCGGGTCGAGGTGGGCTGGCCGAAGGAGGCGGGGCATTATGTCCGGGATGCGGGATAAGGTCCGCGCCGGGCGTAGCCTCCCCCTCTCCCCCAACCCCTCCCCCTCGAGGGGGGAGGGGTGCGCGGCAGCGCGGGTGAGGGTGGAGCCGGACCGCCTGGTCAAATGGCTGGTCGCCACCCCGCCCACCCTGTTCCTGCTGGTCTTCTTCCTGGCCCCGGCCCTGATCGTCCTGCTGGCCGGCTTCCAGTTCCCGGGCGAGTTCGGCGGCCTGGCCCCCATCGCCGATCCGGGCGACGGCCGCGAGCACGGCCTGACCCTGGAGAATTACGCCTTCTTCTTCAGCGACTGGCTGTTCGCCGAGATATTCCTGCGCTCCTTCATGGTCGCCGCCGCCTCCACCCTGGCCTGCCTCATCCTGGCCTACCCGGTGGCCTGGCTGATCGCCCAGAGTCCCAAGCATCACCGCGACCTCCTGGTCCTGCTGGTGATCCTGCCCTTCGCCAGCAACTTCCTGATCCGGGTCTACGCCTGGATGATCATCCTCGGGCCCCAGGCGGGCCTGGCCCAGGCGGTGAACGCCTTCCTGGCCCTGTTCGGGGCCGGCCCGGTGAGCCTGCTGTTCTCGCCCTTCGCGGTCCTGGTGGGCATGGTCTACGTGCACCTGCCGTTCATGATCCTGCCCCTCTACACCAACCTGGAAAAGCACGACCCGGTCCTGCTGGACGCCGCCCAGGACCTGGGCGCCAACGCCTGGCGGCGGTTCTGGCGGGTGACCTGGCCGCTCTCGTTGCCCGGCGTGTTCTCCGGCTCCGCCCTGGTGTTCATCCCGGTCCTCGGCATGTTCGCGGTGCCCGACATCCTGGGCGGCACCCGCGACATGCTGATCGGCAACCTGATCAAGGACCAGTTCCTGGGTGTGCGCGACTGGCCCTTCGGCAGCGTCCTGTCCATCGTCCTCACC
>JAAXVP010000483.1 GCA_013335435.1 Thiobacillus sp.
ATCCGGAACGCCGCCGGCGCGGACAAAGCGCGTTCGTAGTTGACAGGCCCAACCCACTGACACACCAATCGCTTGCGCCGTTTGTTCCAGCGACAAGCCCAACAGTCATGTCAAGGCTTGACACCCCCGACGATGAAAGTAGGGTAAGCGTGGGAGGCTCACCGCAGGACGTAGTGAGAATGATGGTTTCAACTTCGTGCCCAACATGAGCCGGTGGCTCCGCACCGCACCCCCGACTGTCGCCTTCGAGCACGCATGGCAACTTGACCGGCCTATCCGTACCGACTTCCCCCAGGAGCTGGCAACGGTAGGTCAGGAAGACGCGGAGCCTTGGTGAACCTCCCATGCCGTCTTTAATCTCCAACTTCTAGGGGAGGTTTTCATGGACATTCAACCCATGTTCCGTTGCGCGGTGGGAATTGATATTCATTTAGCCCTCATCTGTGTCTGTATCATTGTCGCCGAACCCGGTCTCGAACCGGTCGTGCATCGCCGCGAGTTCGGCGGTTTCCAGCGGGATCGGCGCGCCATGGCCGACTGGATCGCGAGCTTCACCCCCGACATTGTCGTCATGGAAAGCACCGGGATTTATTGGAAAAGCCCGTATGCGGCCTTGGAAAAAGTCGGGATTCGCGCCCAGGTGGTCAATGCCCGGCAGGTCAAAAAGGTGCCGGGCCGCAAAACCGATACCAGCGACGCCGAATGGCTGGCGATGCTGGCGCGGGCCGGCTTGCTGCGCGGCAGTTTCATCCCGCCGGAGCGGTTGCACACCCTGCGCCAGGTGAGCCGTCATCACCAAAAACTCACCGCGATGCGGGCCATGGAGAAGAACCGCCTGGTCAAGGTGTTGAGCGATGCTGGGATTCGGATCAGCGCGGTCGTCTCCGATCCGCATGGGGTCGCCGCCAGCGCCATCATCGACTGCCTCCTGGACGGCGGCACACCGGAACAGGCCCTCGCCCTGGCCGGGCGACTCCAGGCGCCACGCGAGGCGTTATTGGCCGCGTTGCAAGGCGAATTGAGCGCGGACCATCTTTTTGTCGCGAAAACCATTCGCCATCATCTCCGAGCTTTGGAAGCGCAGTTGGCTGACCTCGAGCACTATCTGGTGGACGCGCTCCAACCCCATGAGGCGGCATTGGAACTGCTGATGACCATTCCCGGAATCGATCGGTTGGCCGCGGCCAAACTGCTCGTCGAAATCGGCGTCGACATGGCGGCGTTCGGTAACGCGGGGCGCCTGTGCAAATGGGCCGGGGTCTGTCCGGGCAACGATGAATCCGCCGGCAAACGGCGGCGAGGTGATACCGCGCCGGGGAATCGCTACGTGCGCGCCCTCCTGTGCCAAATCGCCTGGGCCGCCGTGCGCACCACCAGTCAATTCAAGAGCCGTTTTCAGAACTTGGTCAGTCGTCGGGGGACCAAGCGGGCGATTGTCGCCATCGGCCATAAAGTGCTCAAGACGGTGTTCGTGCTGCTGTCGCGCCAGGTTCCTTACCACGATTCCACGGTCGATTACGAAGCCCTTGCGGTAAAACGCAACGCGCCACGCTGGATCAAGCAGTTGCGGAAATTCGGCTATCTGCCGAAGATGGCCTGAGTTCGCGTCGGCCGAGGTGAAAAATCGTCGCTTACGCGGCGAGGGGGGAGCTTTGGCCTTCATCTACACATACTTTCATGGCAACTCATCGCATGATGTTTACTGGCGTTCGCCAGGATCTTGGTCCCATCCAGACTGACATCGCCCAACTTCAACACCCCGAGCGCCTCGGCCATCAACAGCACTTGCACAAACAGCGCCTCCAATTGCGGCAAAAACCGCCGGCGGAACGTGTTG
>JAAXVP010000484.1 GCA_013335435.1 Thiobacillus sp.
GCTCGCCCGGCGCCTCGACATCGGGCGCGTGGTGTACGCGAGCAGCGCGGCCGTGTACGGCCCCAGGGACCGCTACGCGTCCGCGGTGGTGGGCCCCGACGCCGAGCGGACCGGCGGCGCGACCACCGTCTACGCCACCGGCCGCAATGCCTTTTCCTTCCCGGCCGCCAACCTGACCGACCCGGAACGCACCCGTTTCGCCATCGGCAACTCCTTCTTCAAACGCAACTGGGTGCAAGCGCCGGCCTCCACCAAGGTGCGTGACGGCCTCGGCCCCCATTTCATCGCCCGTTCCTGCGGCGGCTGCCACGTCAACGACGGCCGTGGCGAGCCGCCCAGGCCCGGCGACCAGCCGGTCTCCCTGCTCCTGCGCCTGTCAGTGCCGGGCACCGGCAGCCAAGGCGGCGTGGTGCCGGAGCCCACCTACGGCGACCAGTTCGACAACTTCGCCGTGCAGGGCGTCAGGCCCGAGGGCAAGGTGGACATCCGCCACGAGGCGGTGCAGGGCGCCTTCGCCGACGGTACGCCCTACACCCTGGTGAAACCCCATTACGGCTTCCGCGACCTGGGCTACGGGCCGATGGCCAAGGGCACCCTGGTCAGCCCGCGGGTGGCGCCCCAGATCATCGGCGTCGGCCTGATCGAGGCCATCCCGGAGGCGGAAATCCTCAACAACGTTGCCGACCAGCAGGCCGCGGCCGGCCCGGTCAAGGGCGTGGTCAACCGGGTCTGGGACGCCCCCGCCAACCGGATGCGGGTGGGCCGCTTCGGCTGGAAGGCCAACGTGGCCACGGTGGCGCACCAGACCGCCGGCGCCTTCCAGGGCGACATCGGCATCACCTCGCCGGTGTTCCCGGACGAGGCCTGCACGGCAGTGCAGAAAGATTGTCTGGCGGCCCCCCGGGGCAACAGCGGCAGCGCTCCCGAGATCGACGCCAAGACTCTGGCCGACGTGGTGTTCTACCAGGCCACCCTGGCCCCGCCGGCCCGCCGCAATGCCGGCGACGCCGAGGTCCGGCGCGGCCAGCGCCTGTTCGCCGAGGCCGGCTGCGCCACCTGCCACCGGCCCGGCTACGTCACCGGCGAAGCGGCCAGCCCGGCCCTGTCCGGCCAGCGCATCCATCCCTACACCGACCTGCTCCTGCACGACATGGGCGAGGGCCTCGCCGACGGCCGCCCGGATGGCCAGGCCAATGGCCGGCAGTGGAAGACCCCGCCCCTGTGGGGCGTCGGCCTGATCAAGGACGTCAACGGCCATACCCGTCTGCTCCACGACGGCCGCGCCCGGCACATTGACGTCAGCGTAGTCCTCGGCCAGATCCACCACCGATTCCTCGCATCCCCCGCAGGAAGCACACCAATAAAAGGCTACTTTCGGTTTTTCAGGCATGGTTGTTCCCTTTCCTTATCCCGCCACCGCGTGGGGCTGTTCGACCTCGGCGTCCCATTTGGACATCTGTCCCGGCCAATTGAGGGGACCCAGGGCTTTGACTTTCTCCACCATATCATTGACAACTCGCTTGACCTTCTCGCCTTCCGAGGCGGAAATCCACTCCAGCCGGAACCGATCCTCCGCAATGCCCATGTCACGCAACATGCGGTGCAAAAGGCGCATTCGGCGGAGAGCCTTGTAGTTGCCTTCGATATAGTGGCAGTCGCCCGGATGGCAACCGCCAATAAGTACCCCATCGGCGCCTTTGGCGAACGCCTCATCGCTGGCGTAGCGGAAACGTTCGATCAATGAAGGTTTTTGCATAAAGTCAGTTGATCCACTTCAGTTGCGCCTGACGCTAGCAGGTGCGCGAAACCAATAAGGCGACTATTCTAC
>JAAXVP010000225.1 GCA_013335435.1 Thiobacillus sp.
CGCCCGCGTCGCCGCCGTCAATCCGGCCGCCGGCGAGGGCCTGGTCGAGTTCGAGCAGGATGGCAAGGCGCGCGGCCTGTCCGCCCGCCTGATCGTCCTCGCCGACGGCGGCAAGAGCTTGCCCGGCGCGGTCAAGGTCAAGGACTACGACCAGAGCGCCGTCATCTGCACGGTGCAGACCGAAGTGCCGCACGGCAATCGGGCCTACGAGCGCTTCACTCCGGCCGGGCCGATGGCCCTGCTGCCCCTGGGCGACGACTACGCCCTGGTCTGGACCACCGCCAACGACCGGGTCGAAACGCGCATGCAGTGGGACGAATCGACCTTCCTGGACCATTTGCAGGCCGCCTTCGGCGACCGCCAGGGCCGTTTCCTGGCCGCCGGGCCGCGCTCGGTATTCCCGCTCCGCCTGGTCACCGCGCAGAAGGTGGTCGAGCCCGGCCTGGTGCGCATCGGCAACGCCGCCCAGACCCTGCACCCGGTCGCCGGCCAGGGCTTCAACCTGGGCCTGCGCGACGCCTGGTGGCTGGCCGAGACGGCGCTCGACTTCCCGCGCGAGGCCTTCGGCAATGGCGAGTTCCTGGCCGCCTACCACAAGCACCGGCGCCGCGACGTCGGCGGCGGCATCGCCATGACCGACATCCTGGTCGAGGTGTTCGCCAACGACCTGCCCCTGCTTTCGCAGGCGCGCGGCCTGGCCTTGTCGGCCATGGACATGCTGCCGCCCATCAAGCAGGCCTTCGCGCGCAAGATGATGTTCGGGGTGCAGGCATGGTAGATCGCTATGACATAGCCATTGTCGGCGGCGGTTTGACCGGCACGGCCTTCGCCCTGGCCCTGAAGCACACGCCCTACCGGGTCGCCCTGGTCGAGCCGCGCCCGCCCCAGGAGCCGACGGCAGACTGGGATCCCCGCGTCTACGCCTACAGTCCCGGCAACGTGGACTGGCTGCGCGGCCTGGGCGGCTGGGCCGAGCCGGTGCGCGCCCAGGCCATCCATGGCATGCGCATCTTCGGCGACCACGGCGGCAAGCTGGCCTTCGACGCCCTGGAAACCGGCCTGCCCGAACTGGCCTGGATCGCCGAGAACGGTCGTCTGCAAAGCGCGCTCTGGCAGGCGGCCGGACAGGCGGCCAACATCGGCGTCATCGCCGGCCAGCCGGAGTCGGTGGTCTGGGGCGAGGGGCGCCATGCCCTGGTCCTGGCCGACGGCCGCCGCATCGAGGCCGATCTGCTGGTCGGCGCCGACGGCGCCAGTTCCTGGCTGCGCGACCAGGCCGGCATCGGCTACACCATCAAGGACCAGCACCAGGCCGGCGTGGTGGCCAACTTCGAGACCGAGCGGCCGCACCGCGGCATCGCCTGGCAATGGTTCCGCCAGGACAGCGTGCTGGCCTACCTGCCCCTGCCGGGCCGGCGCATCTCCATCGTCTGGTCGACCCACGAGGATGCCGTGCCCGAGCGCATGGCGCGCTCGGCCGAAGAGTTCGCCACCGACGTCGCCGAGGCCGGCCACCATGCCCTCGGCTCCCTGCGCCGGATCACTCCGCAGGCGGCCTTCCCGCTCAAGATCAGGCGCGCCCGCGAATGGGTGCGGCCCGGCCTGGTCCTGATCGGCGATGCCGCCCACACCGTCCATCCGCTGGCCGGCCAGGGCGTCAACCTGGGCTTCCGGGATTGCCGCCTGCTCGCCGAAATGCTGGCAACGGGCGGGAACCCGGGCGAGATCGGCCGCCTCCAAGCTTACGCGGTGCGCCGCATGGAGGATGTCGCCTCCATGCAGTTCACCACCGGCGGCCTCAAGTCGCTGTTCACGAATCCCGACCCGTTGCTGCGCAGCCTGCGCAATACCGGGCTTGGCCTGACCAACAGCCAGGATTGGCTGAAACAGGCGCTCATGCGCCATGCCGTTCAATAACTTAGATAGAGAGAGAAGATGCGCATCTTTACCCCCCTGTTGCTTACCGTCCTGCTGGCCACTGGCTGCAACGCCGACGAGAGCGAGATCAAGAAGAACATCGAGGCCCGTTTCCCGGGGGCCAAGGTGGACAGCGTCAGCAAGACCCCCGTGAAGGGCATCTATGAGGTCGTGGTGGGCGGCAGCGAGATCATCTACGCGAACTCAAACGGCGATTACGTCATCACCGGCGAGATGCTGGAGACCCAGGCCCGGCGCAACCTGACCCGCGAGAAGGTCGACAAGCTGTCCGAGATCAAGTTCGACAGCCTGCCTTTCAACCAGGCGATCAAGATCGTCAAGGGCGACGGCAAGCGCAAGATGGCGGTGTTCTCCGATCCGGATTGCCCGTACTGCAAGAAGCTGGATCAGGAACTGGCCAAGCTGGACAACGTCACCATCCACGTCTTCATGTACCCGCTGCCCATGCATGCCGACGCCCCGCGCAAGGCCCGTCTGGTCTGGTGCAGCGCCGACCCGGCCAAGGCCTGGCAGGAACTGATGCTGGAGGGCAAGGTGCCGGACGGCAAGGGCGACTGCGCGAACCCGCTCGAGGCCAACCAGGCCTTCGGTGCCCAGCACAACATCCAGGGCACCCCGGCCATCATCCTGGCCAACGGCAAGCGCCTGCCCGGCCTGGTCCCCGCCGACAAGCTGGATGCCCTGCTGACCGAGACCGGCAAGTAAGCCTCCGGCACAGGCCGCGCCGGGCGGACCATGGTGGCGGATCCGGATAGGCATGCCCTGATCGCAGCCATCTGGCGTGCGCCGCTCGCGCGCATGCTGCTGCTGTCCGCCAGCCTGCATGCGGCGCTGGTCATGATCGTGCAGCCGCGGCCGTTCGCACCGGTCTCCGAGGAGATCGTGATCAATGCGCGTCTGCTGGAGAAGGCTGCAGATTCGCCGCAGCAACAGGCGGTCCGGCCGCCGGACTCGGCGCCGCCCCGTCCACCTTCGCCAGCGGCAAACCGGGTCGAATCGGCCGCCGAGGAGCAGCCGCCGGAATATCGGTCGCCTGCCCATGCGGCCGTGCCGCCACAGCCTGTCCAAGCGGACGAGCGCACTGCCGGGCCGCCTGCTGCCTCCGGGCCGGCACCGGCGTCCGCTCTGCCCAGCCTGCCGGTCATGATCGATACCAATTGGTACGAGGCCAGGCAACTCGATGTGCAACCCATGGCCACGGCCAGGATCGAACCCGTCTATCCGCCTGATGCGCAACAAAATGGCATCGAAGGGACGGTCAAGCTCAAGCTGAAGATCGACGAATTCGGCAGCGTGCGCGAGGTCGAGGTGGCGGCGGGCGATCCGCCCGGCGTGTTCGATGCGTCGGCGTTGGCGGCTTTCCGGCAGGTCCGGTTCACGCCGGCGCGCAGGAACGGCAGTCCGGTCCGGGCGCTGGTCTATATCCGGGTGCGCTACGGGCTGAATGATTAGCCCGAAAAAGCCTTAAGCGTAGATGTCGAGCGACTGGCCCAGATGGGCCGGATTCGAGGCTAGAGACTGGCCGGCCTGGGCCGCCTGGGCGAGCATGGCGACGACCTGTTGCTCGGCCTGCATCGCCATCTTCATGGCGGCCAGGCCGATCTGGCTCTGGGTCATGGCCTGGTTGCTGGCGAGGGCGGCGGAAATGCCTTCCATCATTTTGTCCGGTAACGATACAAGGCCACTATAGGCCGCTTTTGCCGCCATTGCCCAGGAGCGGATAGTCCCTGGGCAGGAGCAGCCAGAGCCGGCCTTTCTGCTTCATGGCCCCGGCCAGCTTGCCGGCTTCCTCGCCGAACCCCCAGAAGAAATCGGCCCGCACGTTGCCCTGGATGGCGCCGCCGGTGTCCTGCGCCAGCATCAGCCGGTTCAGGGCCGCGTTCGCGTTCGGTCGCGAGGTGGCCAGCCAGACCGGGGCGCCGAGCGGCAGGGCGCGCGGGTCGACCGCGATGCTGCGTTCGCCGGTCAGCGGCACGCCCAGGGCGCCGAGCGGGCCGCCGTCCTGGTCAGGCAATTCGCGGAAATAGACATAGCTCGGGTTGGCGGCCATGAGTTCGGGGAGGCGCTCTGGGTGCGCGCGCGCCCAGTCCTTGATGCCCTGCATGGAAGCCTTGTCGAGGGTCAGTTCGCCGCGTTCGACCAGCCACTTGCCGATGGAACGGTAAGGGTGGCCGTTGTGCTCGGCGTAGCCCACCCGCATCGTCTCGCCGCTCTCCAGCCGGATGCGGCCGGAGCCCTGGACCTGGAGGAAGAAAAGTTCGACCGGGTCGTCCACCCAGGCGATCTCGCGGCCCGGCACCGGGGTACGGCCGGCCTCGATGTCGCCGCGCGTGAAATAGGGCACCACCTTGTTGCCGTCCAGGCGGCCGCGCAGGCGCAGGCTCTTGAGTTCCGGGTAGACGGTCGACAGGTCGATGACCAGGAGGTCGTCGGGCGGCGCGCGCAGGGGATAGCGGTATTTCGGCGTCAGGGTGCGGGAGCCGCGCAGCAGGGGCTCGTAGTAGCCCGTGACCAGGCCCTCGGCAGTGCCGTCGACCTCGCGCACCTGGTAGGGCGTGAAACGGTTCTTGAAATAGGCCCGGATCGATTCCGCATCCGGGTTGGCCAGGCGTGCGGCCTCGGCGCAGACGTCGCGCCAGGCGCTCTGGCGCTGGATGACGGCGCAGGACTGCAACCAGGCCGGCCAGGCCGCCTTGAGGTCGTCGGTCTTCCAGCCCGGCAGGTCGGACCAGGCGCCGGCCTTGAGCCAATCCATGGCGACGGGCGCCGTCTTGATCATTTCGGGGGCGGACGCCGGAACGGTCGGCGGGACGGCAACGGCAGGCTCGGGGGCGGAGGGCGCCGGTGCCGGCAGGGATGGAGCCGGTGCCGGGGATTCGTCGGGCGCCGCCGGGGCGGCGGCCTGGGACTCGGGGGCGCTTGCGGTAGGTTCTATCTTGGCGGCCAGGTTCTGGCAGGCGGCCAGCCAGGGTAGGGCGGCCAGGCACAACAGGTAACGCATCAATGCAGGACCCTGGGCATGCTGAGGGCGAATTCCGGTATCTCGGCCTCGAAATGCTCGCCGTCCTCGGCCACCATCTGGTAGCTGCCGCGCATGCCGCCGACCGGGGTGGCGATGGCGGTGCCGCTGGTGTACTCGAATTTCTGGCCCGGTTGCAGCATGGGCTGCTCGCCGACCACGCCGATGCCGCGCACTTCCTGGACGTCCTGGTGGGCGTCGGTGATGACCCAGTGGCGCGAGATCAGCTGTGCGGCCGTGGTGCCGGTATTCGTGATGGTGATGGTGTAGGCGAACACATAGCGGTTGGCCGCTTCGTCGGACTGGTCCGGGATGAACTGGGTCGCCGCGGTCACGGTGATGTGGTATTTCCTGCTCTCGGCCATGGTTATTCTGTCGGAAACGCTGGATCGGCGGCCATTGCACACGAATTGGCGGTGTCTGTCCAGCAATCGGCCGAGCAGGTAGAATCCCACACTTTGCAACGAACCCGGGTAGCTGAAAATGACGCAATACATGATCGCCCCCTCCATCCTGTCCGCCAACTTCGCCAAGTTGGGCGAGGAAGTCGACAACGTCCTGGCTGCCGGTGCCGACATCGTCCACTTCGACGTGATGGACAACCACTACGTGCCCAACCTGACCATCGGGCCGCTGGTTTGCGAGGCCCTGCGCAAGCACGGCGTCACCGCCCCGATCGACGTGCACCTGATGGTCAAGCCGGTCGACCGCATCATCCCCGACTTCGCCAAGGCCGGCGCCAGCTACATCACCTTCCACCCGGAGGCCTCCGAGCACATCGACCGCACCATCGGCCTGATCAAGGAAAGCGGTTGCAAGGCCGGCCTGGTGTTCAACCCGGCCACCCCGCTGG
>JAAXVP010000485.1 GCA_013335435.1 Thiobacillus sp.
CATCCCGTCCGACATCACCGTCCCCGACAGTGGCCGCGACGCCTACAGCCAGCCCTTCCCCGGCCTCGCCGACCCGGAACGCGACCGTTTCTTCCGCGGCCGTTCCCTGTTCCGCCAGAGCTGGGTGGTGTCGCCCGCCAGTGACACCCCGGTGGACGGCCTCGGTCCGCTCTACAACCGCCTGGCCTGCGTCTCCTGCCACGCCCGCAACGGCCGCGGCTTCGCCCCGGACCGGCCGGGCGAGCGCATGCAGACCATGCTGCTGCGCCTGTCGGTACCCGGCATCGGCGCCGACGGCGGGCCGCTGCCGCACCCGGCCTACGGCGGCCAGTTCAACGAGGAAGGCATCCCCGGCGTGCCGGGCGAGGGCCGCGCCGACACCGCCTGGACGGAGTCGGAGGCGACCCTGGCCGGTGGCGAGGTGGTTCGCCTGCGCCGGCCGGCGTTCAGCTTCAGCGAACTGGCCTACGGGCCGCTCGACGGCGTGCTGGTGTCGGCGCGCATCGGCCAGCCGGTGTTCGGCATGGGCCTCCTGGATGCGGTGAGCGAGTCGGAGTTGGAGCGCATGGCCACCGAGGCCAAGCCGGACGGCGTCGCCGGCCGGGTCAACCGGGTCTGGGACGCCGCCGCCGGCCGGGCGGTGGCCGGCCGCCTGGGCTACAAGGCCAACATGGCCAGCCTGCGCCAGCAGATCGCCGGCGCCATGCTGGGCGACCTGGGCATCACCTCGCCCCTGTTCCCCGAGCAGAACTGCACCCCCGTCCAGCACGAATGCCGCCAGGCGCCGGACGGCGGCCATCCGGAACTGACCGCCGGACAGCTGGACGACCTGGAGTTCTACCTGGCCCACCTGGCCGTGCCGCAGCGCCGCCAGGCCGACGACCCGCGGGTGCGCCGGGGCGAGCGCCTGTTCGCCGGCATCGGCTGCACCGCCTGCCACCGCCCCCTGGTGGTGACCGGCGAACACCCGAAGTACCCGCGCCTGTCCCACCGAGCCATCGCGCCCTACGGCGACCTCCTGCTGCACGACCTCGGCGAGGGCCTGGCCGACCACCGGCCGGACTACCTGGCCAACGGCCGCGAGTGGCGCACCGCGCCGTTGTGGGGCATCGGCCTGGCCGAGTCGATCGGCGAGCGGGTCGGCTACCTGCACGACGGCCGCGCCCGCAGCCTGCTGGAGGCGGTGGTCTGGCACGGCGGCGAGGCGGCCCCGGCGCAGGCACGCTTCGTCGCCCTCGCGCCGGAAGAGCGGGCGGCGCTGCTGGCCTTCCTGGCCAGCCTGTAGCTACCATGACGGCCACCGCCCGGAAAGGACTGCCATGGACATACGCGTCGATTTCGCCGAAGCCGGCGACCTGCCGGCCCTGGCCGACCTGCTGGCCGAGCTGTTCACCCTGGAGAGCGACTTCGTTCCCGACCGGGCGAAACAACTGGCCGGGCTGCACCTGATCCTGGACCACCCCGAACTGGGCCGCCTGTTCGTCCTGCGCGTCGACGGCGCCGTGGCCGGCATGGCCAACGCCCTGTTCACGGTGAGCACCGCCGAGGGCGGCCGGGTGCTGGTCCTGGAAGATGTCATCGTCGCCGCCCGGCAGCGTGGCGGCGGCCTCGGCCGCCGGCTGGTGGAACACGTGTTCGACTGGGCGCGCGGCCAGGGCATGGCCCGGGTCACCCTCTTGGTCGACCGGGACAACGCGCCCGCCCAGGCCTTCTACGAGCGCCTGGGCTTCGGGCCGTCGGCCATGCGGGTACTGCGCCGGCCGCTCTGACTCAGAGGCAAGCGCGTATCGGATCTCCGTGATGGCGGTGATCTTG
>JAAXVP010000486.1 GCA_013335435.1 Thiobacillus sp.
GAAGCCACCGCCGCCGAGTATCCGCTCGATGCGGTACTCGTTGATCATGTACCCCGACGGCAGCGCCAGCAGGTCGTCCCCGGGTGGGGAATACGGCTGGGTTTCGTCGTTGCTCACGGCGTCAGGAATCGATCATCTGCATGGCCTTCTCGAGACTGCGGCGCATGCGGTTGAAGGAACTGGCGAGCACGGCGACTTCGTCGCTGCCCTTCTCGGGGAACTCGGGCTGGTCGAAATCGCCGGTGCTGACCTTGTCGGCCGCCGCCGACATGCGCGACACCGGGCCGATGATCAGCCACGACAGCATGACGTTGAGGACAACGAAGACCGCCACGAACACCGCCGCCAGCGACATCATGAAAGTGCGGAAGGCCTGGTCGGCATTTTCGAGGGGTACCGACATGGGCACCGACACCACCTGCGCGCCGACCACCTCGTTGAGCTTCCAGCCAAAGCCGTTGGCCGAACCGTAGATCTTGACCATGCTCGCCGGCGCCACGTCCGGCGTGCTGTGACAGGGCAAACAGGCCGCCGACTCGATGCGGATCGGGTGGGCGATGTAGAGGGACGGGCCGGTGGGCGTGTCGCGCTGGCCGCTGATCTCCTTGCTGTCGGCCCGGTTGCGGAAGGCATTGACCAGATCCGCCTCCCAGTCCGCCGCCCGGTCGCGGGGATTGGTCGGGTTGAGGGTGGCTTCCTTGTAATCGTAATTGGGGTACTTCTTGTGCAGTTCGCCGAGGGTTTCGGTCGCCGCGTAGGCCGGCACGGTCTGCGGCAGGAACTGCTTGTCCATCAGCGGAACCAGGTGGGGCTTGACCTGGGCGACGGTGTAACCACGGATCGCCAGGGCCGCCTCCATGACGAGCCGCGCCTCGCCGAGCACCTGCTCGCGGGCATGGCGGTGCAGCAATTCGTGGGAAATATAGCCGGCCACGCCGAAGCCGGCGAGAAACACCGCCAGCAAAACCAGGTTGAATTTAAGTCGCAGGCCCATGGGTTCCATCCATCAAACCGGCTCAGCCGGCAACAAGGACGTCATTCTTGCACAGTGGAAGGGCATATATGCAGCGCGCGCATCGATAGTTAAAGAAAGTAAAAACCCCCACTCAAGCTATCCCGCCACACAGACTTCACCCCACTTTCCCTGATTGGTAAGACGAACTTCACGAGGCAGCAACCTCGGGCGGTGATGCTTGTACATTCGCCTTCTCCCCTGGTGCCCCATGAACCCCTCCCGCTTCGATCTGACCACCAGCTGCCTGATCGCCAGCCTCCTGCTTGCCGGCTGCGGCAGCAGCGACAACACCGCCACGGTGCCTGCCGGCACCAGGACCACGCTGGCCCTGCTGGAAACTACCGATCTCCACACCAACGTGATGAGCTACGATTACTTCAAGCTCGCCGAGGACAAGGCCCTCGGCTTCGAGCGCACCGCCACGCTGATCGCCCAGGCCCGCCAGGAATTCCCCAACACCCTCCTCCTCGACAATGGCGACACCATCCAGGGCACCGCCCTGTCGGACTACCAGGCCACCATCAATCCACTGGCCTGCGACCAGACCCTGGCCATGTACAAGGTCATGAACGCCGCCGGCTATGAAGGCGGTGGTATCGGCAACCACGAATTCAACTACGGCCTGCCCTTCCTGAGCCAGGTCACCGGCAATCGCTTCGACGTGAGCGGCATGGCCGAACCGGCCGCCAAGATGGCCATGGGCCAGATGTCCGAGCTGGCCTTCATGCTCGTGATGCCCTGGATGCTCGTCCGCTTCGGCGTGAAGAAGATGTTGCTGATGGGGATCTTGAACGTCA
>JAAXVP010000487.1 GCA_013335435.1 Thiobacillus sp.
ACCGGTACCTGGATCCCGAGGATTTCGAGTAGCGGCGGAGGCCGGGCCCTCCGACGCAGGAGGAGCCGGCGATGAGCGACGTCCTGAACCGCACCGTCAGCGCGTTCAACAACCGCAATTTCACCCTGGCCGGCAAGCTCGCGGCCGAGGGGCTGGCCAGCGCCCAGGGCCGGGACGAGCTGTTCTGGATGGGCCTGCTGGAGACCTGCGAAGGCTACGACCTGCTGGCGCGCAAGGAAATGCTTGAGTCCGAGCGCAAGCTCATCGCCGCCATGCAGAAGCTGCGCAATTTCGGCTTCCGCTACCGCAATTTCGAGATCACCGTGGCGCTGGCCGGCCTGCGCGCGAGCGTGGAGCGCATCCGCGCCGTGCAGAGCGGCAAGCATCGCGTGTTCGACGTGAGCCTGCACCCGACGCTGCGGCTCGCGGCGAAGGCGGACGACTAGGCGTTCGCCGGCGTCATTTCCGTGACGCCACCGCCAGCACATCGACCCAGAACTGCCAGCCTTCGCGATCGACGGTGGGCAACCCTTGCGCCTGCGGCACGGTCGCCTTGTCGTAGCGGAAGCCGGCGTAACGGCCGGCCTGCAGGCTGATGCCCCAGCCTTCGGTGTCGCCGTCGATGTCGCCGTAGAGCGCCTGCACATGGCCGCGCCGCAGGTGCAGCATGTTCAGCAGTGAGATCTCCCAGCCCCAGTTTTCCTCGTCGAAGTCGCCGCTGTCGTCGCGGTCGTAGATGTATTCGGTGCCGGTCCAGCGGTAACCCGGCACGATGGTCTGCTGCGTGAAGGTGACCGCAGCCAGCGGCATGATCGTGTCGAGGAGCAGGTCCGAAGCATTTTCGAACAGGCGGGGCCCGGCCTGCAGTTCGCCGTGCAGCGCCCAGCCGGACACGTTCATGATCGGCATGGGATCCCGCTGATCCACGTCGACATGCACGATCCATTCATCAGTGTCGTTCAGCTTGGCGCGGGCGTAGCTGGCCTCGACCAGGAAGCCGAGCTGCGCCTCGCCGGCGTCGGCGGCGCGCGCCAGCGTGTTCAGCGGCGTCACGCGCGCCACCCAGCCGTGGTCGCGGGCCGAGGCCTTGCCAATGCTGCCCCCCACCTGGTCCTGGATGATGTCATCGGCCGCCAGCCTGTCCTCGAAGTCCTTCCACACCATGCCGCCGGCCACATCGAACCAGCCGCCGATGTCGGCGATCTTCAGGTGATGGAGCAGGTCGGCGGCGCCGACGGCCAGGCCCCACGACTGCGACTTCATGTAGGATCTGAAGGTGCCGGTGGGATTGCCGCCCTCGTCGGTACCCGTCTGCTCGCCCATATCCAGGTAGACATGGTCGATGGGGCCGTCGGCGTACAGCAGGCCCGCGCCCGGGATGCCGAAGGTCAGCTCCTTCTTGTCGATGAAGATGTCGTTGGCGAGGCCCACGGCGAGCTGCGAGTGCATGGTGCCGTAGCGCAGGCCGGGCCGGAACGCGAGCATGGCGGGGTTGGCCCAGACATTGGTGTCGCCGCCCCAGATCGTGGCGATGCCCGTTTCCCCCATGCCCGCGGCGCGGGCCGAGGTGTTGAACTGGAAGGAGAAGGCGCCGGCGCCAGTGCCCCCGGCGGCCAGGGCGTGCGTGGACAGCAGCAGGAACCCGAAGGCCACGGCAAAAAGGCGCATCCTGGACATGGGCAACCTCCCCGAAGACCCCACCGGCCGGATGGTCGGCCGACCCCCAAATGAATGAGTGTTTGCATCTTAGGTGATGCTAATATAGCAAGATTAGTAGAAGCGTCACCTAGAGCCTCATGGAGATGCTCAT
>JAAXVP010000008.1 GCA_013335435.1 Thiobacillus sp.
GCAAGGTCATCGTCACCGGCTGCCTGGGCGCGCGCGAATCGGTGATCATGGATGCCCATCCCAGCGTCCTGGCGGTGACCGGCCCGCACGCCACGGAGGAAGTGATGGCGGCGGTCCACGAACACCGGGCCAAGCCGCACGACCCCTATACCGACCTGATCCCGCCCGGTGGCCTGAAGCTCACGCCCCGGCACTATGCCTGGCTGAAGATTTCCGAGGGCTGCAACCACCGGTGCAGCTTCTGCATCATCCCCAGCCTGCGTGGCGACCTGGTGTCGCGGCCCATCGGCGAGGTCCTGTCCGAGGCCGAGACGCTGGTCAAGGCCGGGGTCAAGGAGTTGTTGATAATTTCCCAGGATACAAGCGCTTACGGTGTTGACTTGAAGTATCGCATGGGTTTTTACAACGGCCGTCCGGTGAAGACCCGGATGAAGGAACTGGTCGAGGAACTGGCCAAATTGGGCGTCTGGGTGCGCCTGCACTATGTCTACCCGTATCCCAGCGTGGACGATGTCATCCCTTTGATGGCCGAGGGCAAGGTGCTGCCTTACCTGGACGTGCCGCTCCAGCACGCCAGCCCGCGCATCCTCAAGGCCATGAAGCGGCCCGGCGATATCGAGCACACCCTGCGCCGGATCGAGCGCTGGCGCGAGGTCTGCCCCGAGATCGTCATCCGCAGCACCTTCATCGTCGGCTTCCCTGGGGAGACCGAGGACGACTTCGACGACCTGCTCGATTTCCTCGAAGCCGCCCAGCTGGACCGCGTCGGCGCCTTCGCCTACTCGCCGGTCGACGGCGCCGCCGCCAATGCCCTGCCGGATCAGGTCGACGAGGACGTCAAGCAGGACCGCCTGGCCCGCTTCATGGACGTCGCGGCCGATATCAGCGCCGCCAAGCTGAAAAAACGCATCGGTTCCGAGATGACCGTCCTGGTCGACGAGGTAGGTGGCGGCCGGGCCGTGGCCCGCAGCTACGCCGACGCGCCGGAGATCGACGGCGTCGTGCACATCGCCCAGGGGCGCGGGCTGAAGCCAGGCGAGCTGGTAAGGGTTAAAATCACCCGCTCGGACGATTACGATTTGTGGGGCAAGCCATGGAACCTCTGAATGAATCCTTCGTGGGCGCGACGAGGGTTTTGCGGGATGGGATGCAAGGCGCGTCGCGCAGCGAATGGTTATTCCATTCGCAAGCGGCGCAACGCCGCAGACCGCCCGCAAAGCCCCGTCCCGAAGGGTTGTCGCGGGAAGCGCCCGTCTGCGGCGTTGCGCGGCTTGCCCATAGGCCGAGCTATGGGCGGCGCCACGCGCCTTGCATCCAGACGCTTCCCACGGCAACGCGCTCCACGCTGGATTCATTCAGAGGTTCCCTATGAGCGACACGACAATCTGGAAACCGCACGTGGTGGTGGCCGCCGTGGTGGAACAGGATGGCCGTTTCCTGCTGGTCGAGGAACAGACCGACAGCGGCATCCTGTTCAACCAGCCGGCCGGCCACCTGGAGGAGGGCGAGTCCCTGCTGGCAGCCGTGCGCCGCGAGATGTTCGAGGAGACCGCGCACCACTTCGAGCCCGAGGAGTTGCTTGGCATCTACCATTGGCGCCATCCGACCAAGGACCGCACCTATCTGCGCTTCGCCTTCACCGGCGTGGTCACCGGCTACGACCCGACCGCCGCCCTGGACGAGGGTATCCTGCGCGCGGTCTGGATGACCCCGACCGAGATCGCCGAGTCGCGCATGCGCCACCGCAGCCCCTTCGTCGACCAGTGCGTGGCCGACTACCTGTCCGGCCGTCGTTTCCCGCTCGACCTGATCAACGAATTCCCGCTCCTGCAGTGAGCCGTATCGTCGTCGGCCTGTCGGGCGGCGTCGATTCCGCCGTCACCGCCTGGCTGCTCAAGCAGCAGGGCCACGACGTGGTCGGCGTGTACATGAAGAACTGGGAGGCCGACGACAACGACCCCAATTGCCCGGCTCGACAGGATTTCCTCGATGTCCTGGCGATCGGCGATGTCCTCGGCATCGAGGTCGACCTGGTCAACTTCGCCCAGGAATACCAGGACCGGGTGTTCGCCTACTTCCTGGCTGAGTACCGGGCCGGCCGTACGCCCAACCCGGACGTGCTGTGCAATGCCGAGATCAAGTTCAAGGCCTTCCTGGACCACGCCCTGAGCCTGAACGCCGACCACCTGGCCACCGGCCATTACGCGCGCCTGGATGGCGCGTGCCCGAACCGCCGCCTGCTCAAGGCGGTCGATGCCAACAAGGACCAGAGCTACTTCCTGTACCGCCTGAACCAGCGCCAGATCGACAAGGCCCTGTTTCCCCTGGGTGAGCTGGAAAAGCCGGAAGTGCGCCGCCTGGCCCGCGCGGCCAACCTGCCGGTGGCGGCCAAGAAGGACAGCACCGGCATCTGCTTCATCGGCGAGCGGCCGTTCCGGGAATTCCTGCAACGCTACATGCCCATCCAGCCCGGTGCCATGCGCACCCCGGAGGGTAAGGTAGTGGGCCGGCACCAGGGCCTCATGTACTACACCCTGGGCCAGCGCCAGGGACTGGGCATCGGCGGCATCAAATGGGCGCAGGAGGGCGTGCCCTGGTTCGTCGCCGGCAAGGACATGGCGGCCAACGAACTGATCGTCGTCCAGGGCCACGAGCACCCGCTCCTGCTCAGCGAACGCCTGGTTGCCGATGACCTGAGTTGGATCGGAGCGGTTCCGGAGCCCGGCCGTCGTTACGGCGCCAAGACCCGCTATCGCCAGCAGGATGCCGCCTGTACGCTGGCAAGCTTGGCCGATGGCCGCCTGGAACTGGTGTTCGACGAGCCGCAATGGGCGGTGACGCCCGGCCAGTCGGTGGTCGTGTACGACGGCGAGGCCTGCCTGGGTGGCGGTGTGATCCGGTAACACGGGTTTGCTAGAATCGCGACCCGACCGGAGAACCCAACATGAGCATTGAGCAGGACGCCATCGCAGGCGAAGAAAGCACCCCCGAACGTGAACGCGCCACCCGGCAAAGCACCTGGGTCAGCGTGGCGGTCAACCTCCTGCTCAGCATCGGACAGGTGGTGGCCGGCATCCTTGCCGCCTCGCAGGGCCTGATCGCCGACGGCATCCACTCCCTGTCCGACCTGGCCGCCGATTTTGTGGTCCTGCTGGCCGCCCACCACAGCAGGAAGGAGGCCGACGACAGCCACCAGTACGGCCACCACCGCTACGAGAACGCCGCCTCGCTGGTCCTGGGCCTGCTCCTCCTGGCGGTCGGCCTCGGCATGATCTGGGCGGCGGCGCACAAGCTGGCCGCGCCCGAGTCGATCGCCCAGGTCCAGATCATGGCCCTGTGGGTCGCCCTGGCGGCCCTGGCCGCCAAGGAGACCCTGTTCCGCTACATGTTGCGGGTGGGCGAGCGGGTCCGCTCCAGCATGCTGATCGCCAACGCCTGGCACGCCCGTTCCGATGCCGCCTCGTCCCTGGTGGTGGCCGGCGGCATCATCGGCAACCTGGTCGGCTACCCGATCCTGGACCCGGTGGCGGCCCTGGTGGTCGGCCTGATGATCATCAAGATGGGCGCCGGCTTTGCCTGGGATGCCCTGCACGACCTGATGGACCGCGCGGTCGACACCGAGACCCTGACCGGCATGCGCGCCATGCTGCTCAACACCCCGGGCGTGCTCGGCGTGCATGACCTGCGCACCCGCAAGATGGCCGATCTGATCATCGTCGACGTGCATCTGGAGATCGACGGCGAGATCACCGTCCGGGCCGGCCACGACATCGCCGACGAGGCCGAACGCCGCTTGCGGGCGGGCTTCCCGATCCTCAACGTGATGACCCACGTCGACCCGGTCGAACGGCTGGAGACTGTCTGACGCCAATCCGCCAGCCAGGTCCGCGCGATAACGGGGTAGTGGGTATTGTCACCATTTCGCGCAGCACCTTGCATGGGTAGATTCACTTTCCAGTGACAGTGGCTATCGTTACAGAGTCCACGCGAAGTTGGAGTCTGAGCAAGATGGCCACCGATGAGTTGATCCGTTCGTTCAGGGAAGCCCTGGAATCCCTGGATCGGCTCAGGGCAGACGAGGTGTTTAGCCAAGTATTGGCCAGCCGGACCCCGATCGAGGCGGTCGAGCAGGTGGTCGTGCCGGCCCTGGAACAGATCGGCACGGCCTGGCAGGATGGCAGCGTGGCCCTGTCGCAGGTCTACATGAGCGGGCGTTTCTGCGAGGAACTGGTCGAGCGGGTACTGCCGCCCAGCGACCCCGACCGCAAGCATCAGCCGCGTTCCGCCATCGTCGTCCTGAACGATTACCACAGGCTGGGCGAGCGCATCGTCTATTCGGTCATGCGCGCAAGCGGCTTCGAACTGTTCGACTACGGCCGCATGGAGGTCGACGAACTGGTCGAACGGGCCCTGGCCGACCGGCTGCGCGTATTGTTGATCTCGGCCCTGATCCTGCCATCCGCCCTCAAGGTGAAGGAAGTGTGCGCGCGCCTCAAGGCCAGCGGGGCCGGCATCAAGGTGGCGGTGGGCGGCGCCCCCTTCCTGTTCGATGACCAGCTGTGGCGCGAGGTCGGCGCCGACGCCATGGGCCACAGCGCCGCCGACGCCGTCGGCATCGTCCGCGGCTGGATGGAGGCAATGCGATGACCGCCACGACCATGACCTCCATGCAGCGCACCCTGACCGCCCTGGGCCAGCAGGAGCCCGACCGGGTGCCGCTCTTCCTGCTCACCACCCTGCATGGCGCCAGGGAACTCGGGATGAGCATCGAGGCGTACTTCTCCCGCTCCGAGCACGTGGTGGAAGGCCAGATGCGCCTGCTGGAAAAATACCGCGGCGACTGCCTGTACCCGTTCTACTATGCCTCCATCGAGGTCGAGGCCTGGGGTGGCAGCACCCTGTTCCTGCCCGACGGTCCGCCCCTGTGCGGGGCACCGGTCATCCGGCGGCCGGCCGACATAGACAGCCTGGTCCCGCCCTCGGTCATGGCCTCGCCACCCTTGCTCAAGGTGCTCGAAACCATCCGCGAACTCAAGGCACGGGTCGCCGATACGGTGCCCATCATCGGCGTCGCCATCTCGCCGTTCTCGCTGCCGGTCATGCAGATGGGCTTCGACCGCTATATCGAGCTGCTCTACGAGGATCCGCAACGTTTCGAGCGCCTGATGCAGGCCAACGAGGCCTTCGTCGTCGAATGGGCCAATGCCCAATTGGCGGCGGGCGCCACCGCCATCTGCTATTTCGACCCGGTTTCGTCGACCACCAACATCCCGCGCGAGCTTTATCTCAAGACCGGCCAACAGGTGGCCAAGCGCACCATCGCCCGGATTCAGGGGCCGACCGCCACCCACCTGGCCTCTGGACGCTGCCTGCCGATCCTGGCCGACATCGCCGATACCGGCACCGCCGTGGTCGGGGTGAGCATCCTGGAAGACCTGGCCGAACTGAAGACGGCGGCGCACAAGCGGGTCAGCCTGCTCGGCAACCTGAACGGCGTCGAGATGCGCCGCTGGACGCCGGCCCAGGCGGAGGCCGAGGTCAGGCGCGCCATCGCCAAGGCCGGGCCGGGTGGCGGCTTCCTGCTCGGCGACAACCACGGCGAGATCCCCTGGCAGGTGCCGGACGAGGTGCTGCTTGCCATCGCCGACGCCGTCGAGCGTTGGGGCCGTTATCCACTCGACTGGCTGGCCGACTGGCACGACAGCGACTGAACGACGCCATGGCCGAGCGGCTCTGCATTTTTTGCTGTCACAACTTCCAACGGGAAATCGCTGCGGCCATAGCCGCGGAGGGCTGGCCGGACGTCGTGGCGGTGGAGTTTCCGGCCCGTTGCGGCCGGCCGCCGCTGAGTTGGGGTGAGTTGCGTGCCCTGTTGCCGGAGGTGGGGGCTCAGGTGGTCGTCCTGGGACGTGCCTGCCTGGCCGGGCTGGCCGAGGCGCCGGCCGGTTTCCCACCTGTACGCCTGGTGCCGTTCGGCCAGTGTTTCCACATGGTTGCCAGTGCCGGCCAGGTCGACGAGGCCATCGCCGGCGGCGGCTACCTGATCACCCCCGGCTGGCTGGCGGACTGGCGCGGCCGGCTTGCCGAGATGGGGTTTCCGGCCGCCGCCTCCGGCGAATTCTTCAAGGATTTCGCCCGCGAACTGGTCCTGTTCGATACCGGCGTCGATCCCGAGGCCGGCGTGAAACTCGCCGAACTGGCCGAGACTGTCGGCCTGCCCACGCGCCGCCATGCCGTCGGCCTCGACCATACCCGCCTGTTGCTCGCCCGCCTGGTGCTGGAATGGCGCCTGGATGAGGCGCGCCGCGCCTGCCAGGAACGGGACCGCCGGCATGCCCGCGAACTGGCCGACCATGTTTCGGCCATGGACATGCTGGCGCGCCTGGCCCGGAGCCAGCATGAAGACGAGGCCATCGCCGCCGTCGAAGAACTGTTCCACATGCTTTTCGCGCCGGCGGTCTGGCATTACCTGCGCGTCGAACGCGACCAGCCGGTCAATGTTGCGGAGGTGCCCGCCGAGCTGCTCGGGCCCCTGTTGGAACTGGCGACGCCCTGGGCCTGGAGCCCCTCCGGCCAGGGCTTCCTGCTGCGCATTGCGCGCGACGATCGGGTGCTCGGCCTGGTCGCGGTCGATCGCCTGGCCTTTCCGGAATACCGCGAGCGCTATCTCAACCTGGCCTTGGCGATGACCGGCGTCTGCGCCCTGGCGATCGACAACGCGCGCATCCGCAAGCGCCTGGTCGAGGCGGAAAAGATGGCATCGCTGGCCATCATGGTGGCGGGGGTGGCGCACGAGATCAACACCCCGATCGGGGTCGGGCTGGCCGCCGCTTCGACCTTGCAGGAGCAGTCGCGTCGCCTGGATCAGCGTTTCGCCGAGCACACCATGACCCAGTCCGACCTGCGTGCCTATCTCGATAACACCCTGGCCGAAGCGGCCTTGATCCGCTCCAACATGGAACGCATCGGCCAACTGATTGAGGCCTTTCGCCAGGTCGCAGTCGAAGGGCATGCCCAGGAAAAGCACCGGTTCCGCCTGCGCGACTGCCTGGACGAGGTCGTCGCCAGCCTGGCCGGACAACTGCCCGCCGACCGGATCGCCATTGGGGTGCGTTGCGATCCCGACCTGGAGATCGACAGCTACCGGGCGGATTGGGTCAGCATCTTCACCAATCTGATCAGCAATTCCGTCCGGCACGGCTTCAAGGGCCGCGATCATGGCCAAATCGATATCGCCGCCAGGGTCGAGGCTGGCCAACTCGTGCTGGATTACGCCGACGACGGCGTCGGCCTTGCCGCCGAAGCGCAGGCGCGGATATTCGATCCCTTCTATACCACCGACCTGCAACATGGCATGGGTCTGGGGATGCATCTTGTCTACAATTTGATTACGCACCGACTCGGCGGTGCCATCGTCTGCGTCGGCCGTCCCGGCCAGGGCGCCCACTTCCATATCGAGACCCCGCTATGAGTAGCACGGATACTCAAGACAGCTTCGACGACTTGTTCGCGCCCGAGCCCGAGGAGACTTCCGACGCCACCGCGGCCAAGCCGTGGAAGGTTCTGCTGGTCGACGACGAGTTGGACATCCATGCCGTGTTGCGCCTGGCCATGCAGGATATGGTGGTGGAGGGGCGGCCGCTGGAACTGTTCGATGCCCGTTCGGCCGAGGAGGCCAAGCAGGATCTGGCCGAACATCCGGATATGGCGCTGGTCCTGCTCGACGTCGTCATGGAGACCGAGCAGGCCGGATTGGCCCTGGTCCGTCATATCCGGCGCGAGATGGGCAACCGCATGGTCCAGATCATCCTGGTTACCGGCCAGCCGGGCTATGCCCCCCAGCGCAGGGTGGTGAGCGACTATGAGATCGACGGTTACCGTCTGAAGTCCGAGTTGACCGCCGACAAGATATACGCTTCCGTCTATGCCGCCCTGCGCACCTTCAAGATCCTGCTCGAACTGGAACAGCAGCGCAGCTTGCTGGAGGCGCAGGCGCACACTTTGCGCGAGGGCGAGGACCGCCTGCGTTCCGTGCTCGAAACGGCCCCGGATGCCATCCTGCTGGCCGATGTGGCCGGCAACGTGGTTGGCTTGAATGCCGGTGCCGAGCGTTTGTTCGGCTATACCCGGGACGAGATGCTCGGCCGACCGGTGGCCTGCCTGATACCCGAGCGCTATCGGGCCGGCCACGAGGCCGCCATGCAGCGCCTCGCCGCCGGCGCCACCCCGCGCCTGCTCGGCCAGCTCATGGAACTTGAGGCCTTGCGGCGCGACGGTAGCGAGTGTCCGGTGGAACTGGTGCTGGGCGCCTGGGAAACGCCGGCCGGCCGCCATTTCAGCGCAGTCATGCGGGATATCACCGAGCGCAAGCGCGTCGAAACGGAACTGGCCGGCTATCGCCAGAATCTCGAGGAACTGGTGGCGGAGCGCACCTCGGAACTGGCGAGGAGCAACCGCGACCTGGCACAGATCCAGTTCGCCATGGACCGGGCCGGCATCGGCATCCACTGGATCGACGCCGACAGCGGCCGCTTCGTCTACGTCAACCAGTATGCCGCCGACCTGCTCGGCTATACGCGCGACGAGATGCTGGCCAAGGGGGTGCCGGACATCGACCCGGGCTTCGCCGGCGCCGGCTTCCAGGAACTCAGCCGGCCCCTGCGCGAACGCGGGATCTCGACCTTCGAGACCGCCGAACGGCACCGTGACGGCCGCCTGATCCCCATCGAGGTGACCGTCTATTTCCAGCCCGGCGAACAGGACCAGCCGGCCCGCTTCATCGGCTTCGTCACCGATATCGGCGAGCGCAAGCAGGCCGAGCAGGCCTTGCGCATGGCGAAGGAGAGCGCCGAGGCGGCCAACCAGGCGAAAAGCGCCTTCCTGGCCAACATGAGCCACGAGATTCGCACGCCCATGAACGCCATCCTGGGCCTGACCCATCTGTTGCGCGTGCAGGCCTCGCCGGACCAGCTCGAGCGCCTGGACAAGATCGACGGAGCCGGTCACCACCTGCTTTCGATCATCAACGATATCCTCGACATCTCCAAGATCGAGGCGGGCAAGCTGGAACTGGAACAAAGCGATTTCACCCTGGCCTCCGTACTCGACCATGTCCGTTCCCTGATTGCGGATACCGCCCAGGCCAAGGGTTTGCGCATCGAGGTAAATGGCGACGCCGTGCCGATGTGGCTGCGTGGCGACGCCACGCGCCTGCGTCAGGCCCTGCTCAACTACGCCAGCAATGCGGTCAAGTTCACCCAGCAGGGCAGCGTCAGCCTGAACGCCCGGCTGCTCGAAGAACGGGACGACGAGCTCATGGTTCGCTTCGAGGTCGTCGATACCGGCATCGGCATCCCGGAGGATACCCAGGCGCGCCTGTTCCATGCCTTCGAGCAGGTCGATGTCTCGACCACGCGCCGTTACGGCGGCACCGGTCTCGGTCTGGTGATCACCCGGCGCCTGGCCGACCTGATGGGCGGCGAGGTCGGCGTCGAGAGCCGGCCAGGGCAGGGCAGCACCTTCTGGTTCAGCGCCCGCCTGCACCGCGGCCACGGCATCATGCCGCGTGCCGCGACGGCCGCCGCCGGCGATGCCGAGTCGCAGCTGCGTGCCCGCCACGGCGGTTCCGCGCGTTTGCTGATGGCGGAAGACAATCCCATCAACAGCGAGGTGGCCCTGGAACTCCTGCATGCCGTCGGTCTCGCCGTCGATACCGCGGCAGACGGCCTGGAGGCGCTGGAGAAGGCGAAGCGACACGACTACGACCTGATCCTGATGGACATCCAGATGCCCAACATGGACGGCCTGGAGGCGGCGCGCGCCATCCGTGCCCTGCCGGGCCGGGCGAAGACGCCGATCCTGACCATGACCGCCAATGCCTTCGACGAGGATCGCCTGGCCTGCGAGAAGGCCGGCATGAACGGTTTCATCGCCAAGCCGGTCGATCCCGGTGCGCTCTATGCCACCCTCTTGCAATGGTTGCCGGATCGGAGCCCCGCCGGTGCGGCAAGACCCGTCCCGGGCCCGTTCGTGCGGAGTCAGGCGGCCGAGGCGGGCGATGCGGCCACCGACGATGCCTTGGCGAGGCTGTCCAGCGTGCCCGGTCTGGACCTTGTGCGCGGCCTTGCCGTGGTGCGCGGCCGGGCCGGCAAATATCTGGAACTGCTGCACCGCTTCGTGGCCACGCATGCCGAGGACATGGCAGGACTGGCGACCTGCCTGGCTGCGGGTGACATTGCCAGCGGCCAGCGCATGGCCCATAGCCTGAAAGGCGCTGCGGCCACCCTGGGGGTGGATCGCCTGGCGGAACTGGCCCGGCGTCTGGAGGACATCCTGCGCACCTGCGAGGATGTCAGCGCCTGCCGGGAGGCCATCCAGGCCGAGACGGCGGCGATAGGCGGCGAATTCGCCAGACTGGCCGCCGCCCTGCCCGGTACCGAGACGGCCGCCACTGGAGGCCGGACGGATACGGCCGCCTTGGGAAAACAGCTCGACGACCTGGAAAACCTGCTGCTGCGTTGCGACACGGCCGCCATCACCTTGTTCCACGATCATGCCGCTGCCCTGCACGATGTGCTCGGTCCGGCCTGCGACGAAATTGCCCGTCAGATATCCCAGTTCGATTTCGAGGCCGCCCAGCAGACCCTGCATGCCCGGCGCCAGGCCCTGGCGGCGAATTCCGGCCCTGGCCGGACTTGACGCTCAGCCGACCGGCACGGTGTCCCGGAAGCTCGGCCTCAGCATGATGCGGTCGTAATACTCCGACAGGTGCGGTTGCGAACGCCGCCAGTCCAGTTCCGGGAAGCGGAAGTCGAGATAGCCGAGGGCGCAGCCGGTGGCGATGTCGGCCAGGGTGAAGCTGTCGCCCTGGCACCAATTGTTCATGCCCATCTCCGCGCTCATGACGGCCAGGCCGGCCTCGACCTTGCCGAGTTGGCGGGTGATCCATTCCTGGCTCTGCTGGCCCTCGGGACGCTTGCGTTCCAGGAAGGCGAGGGCGGCGGCGTCGATGATGCCGTCGGCGAGCGCTTCGCAGCGCTTAACCGCGATGCGCGCGCGCGGGTCGGTCGGGATCAGGTGGCCGACCGGGCTGACGCTGTCCAGGTATTCCACGATGACGCGGGAATCGAACAGGGTCTTGCCGTCCTCGAACACCCAGACCGGCACCTTGCCCAGCGGGTTGTACTCGGGGACTTTGGTGTCGGCCTCCCAGGGCACGTCGATCACCAGTTCGTACTCGATGTGCTTCTCGGCCGCGACGATGCGGACCTTGCGGGCGAACGGGCTGGTCAGCGAGGCGATCAGCTTCATCTTGTGGGTACCGGCGGCTTTTTTGCTGTTCGTCATCACCATCGACTCCAGGCGCAGCTATGCTCAGTCAGATAACGGCCTTGGCCTTCGGCCAGGCGGTGTCGAAGCGGCGCAGGGTTTCCTCGCGGCCGAGCAGGGCCAGGGTGGCGTCGATGGACGGCGTCTGCGCGGTGCCGAACAGGACCAGGCGCAGGGGGATGCCGATCTGGCCCATCTTGAGGCCGTTGGCCTTGGCGGTGTCCTTGAACAACTGGTTCAGGGCCGCGGCCTCCCAGGCGACGTCGGCCAGGCCGGCGCGCAGTTGCTCGAAGGCGGGCACGGCAGCCGATTCCAACTTGGCCTTCAGGTCGTCCTCGGCGGCCAGGCTGTGGCGGTAGAAGATGTGGGCGGCGTCGGCCAGTTCCTCGACGGTCGAGACGCGCTCCTTCAGGAGCGGCATCAGACCCGCCAGGTCGGGGCCGGCAGTCGGGTCGACGCCCTGGCCGGCCAGGAAGGGACGGACCAGTTCGGCCAGGCGGCCGTCGTCGGCCTCCTTCAGATATTGCTGGTTCAGCCAGGACAGCTTTTCCTGGTTGAAGCGGGCCGCGGCGTGGCTGACCCCGACCAGGTCGAACCATTCGACGAACTCGGCGGCGGAGAACTTCTCGGCGTCGCCGTGGCCCCAGCCCAGGCGGGCCAGGTAGTTCATCAGCGCCTCGGGCAAATAGCCGTCCTCCTGGTATTGCAGTACCGAGACGGCTCCGTGGCGCTTGGACAGGCGTTCGCCGTCGTGGCCCAGGATCATGGGGACGTGGGCGTAGTAGGGCACCGGCGCGCCCAGGGCGTGCAGGATGTTGATCTGGCGCGGGGTGTTGTTGACGTGGTCGTCGCCCCGGATGCAGTGGGTGATGCCCATGTCCCAGTCGTCGATGACGACGCCGAAGTTGTAGGTCGGCACGCCGTCGCCGCGCATGATGACGAGGTCGTCCAGCTCGGCGTTGGCGACCGTGATCGAACCCTTGATCAGATCGTCGAAGGTGACCTCGCCGGTTTGTGGGGTCTTGAAACGGATCACCGGGGTCACCCCGGCCGGCGGTTCCGGCAGCGGCCTGCCGTCCTCGGGCCGCCAGCGGCCGTCGTAGCGCGGCTTCTCGCCGCGCTCGCGCTGGCCTTCGCGCATGGCGTCGAGCTCTTCCTTGCTGGCATAGCAGTAATAGGCCTTGCCCTCGGCGATCAATCGGTCGGCGACCGCCTTGTAGCGTTCCAGGCGTTCCATCTGGTAGTACGGACCTTCGTCCCAGTCGATGCCCAGCCACTTCATGCCGTCCAGGATGGCCTGCACCGAGGCCTGGGTCGAGCGCTCCTGGTCGGTGTCCTCGATGCGCAGGATGAACTGGCCGCCGTGCTTGCGGGCATAGGCCCAGGAGAACAAGGCCGTGCGGGCGCCGCCGATGTGTAGATAGCCGGTGGGAGAGGGGGCGAATCGGGTGCGGATCATGACGAAACGTTTCTGTACGAAAGTAGCGCATTCTACTGGATGCGGCGGGCTCCGGAAAAAGCCTTTGACCGCATAGGCAGGCCTCATTAAAATGCGCGGCTCTTGGGCGGTTAACTCAGCGGTAGAGTGCCACCTTCACACGGTGGAAGCCACTGGTTCGAACCCAGTACCGCCCACCACTCTACACCCGGGAAACCTCATGAAACCCCGTAAGCCGAAGCGCTTGCGGGGTTTTTTGTTTTCCGGACCGAGAATTTCCGATACGGCCTTGAACCCTGGAAATGCGATCCGGCCGGCACGAATCCATATCCACGCGGTAAAATTCTCTGACGGACAGTTTGGGAGTCGTGGCCATGTACGAGCCTTGCCTACATAGCGATGCGGAATATCAGGTCGTCGAATTCGAGGGCGACGATCCCCAATGGCTGTTCGAACTGCTCAACAACCCGGCCTTCGCCAAGGTGCCGCCCAGCCAGCTCCAGGGCCTGTTCGAGCGTTTCCATCCTTTGGAAGTGTCGGCCGGCCAGGTCTTGGTGCGCCAGGGCGATGTCGGCGACTACTACTACCTGATCCGGCGAGGCCGCGCCCGCGTGTCCCGCATCGGCCACGGCGGCCGGGAGATCGTCCTGGCCGACGTGGGGCCGGGCCAGGGCTTCGGGGAAGAGGCCCTGATCTCAGGGGAGCCGCGCAATGCGACCGTGACCATGCTTGAGCCGGGCTTGCTCATGCGCTTGGCGGCGGACGATTTCGATGCCCTGCTGCGCATGCCATTGGTCCGCGGTCTCGATGCCTCGGCCGCCCAGGCGTTGCTGGAGCAGGGCGCCCAACTGGTGGATGTGCGTCTGGAGGAGGAGTTCCGCCAGGCCAGCCTGGCCGGCGCCATCAACGTGCCCTTGTATCTGGTGCGGATCAAGGCCGCCCAGCTAGACCGTCAGCGGCCCGTGCTGCTGTTCTGCAACGATGGCCGGCGCTCCGCGACGGCGGCCTTCCTGCTCGTCCAGATGGGTTTCGAGACCCGTATCCTGGCCGCCGGTCTGGCCGAGTTCAGGAAGACGGGCTGATTCGCCGGCCTGCTCAGGGCCTTCGTCGCTGCCGGGTGGCTGCCATGAACGGCAAGCTCCACAGTAGCGGCCGTACTCATTAGTCCAGTTGAGAACTGGTCTATCGGTATGCTTTTCAGCTGATCGGTCGCCATCTGATGCATTGCGGATAGAGCTAGATCTAAGCTTCAAAGTCGGCTTGGGCCGGATTCTGTTGAAAAACACTTTATATTTCATGTGCTTATGGGCGGCTTAATGTATAATTAACCCATTGATTCTGAAGGAATAAACAGAATTATTTGACATCGGAAGTCAAACCAGAGCCGGTTGTTCTACAGCTTCAATCTTGAAGACCACATTCCCCAGAATCATCTGCTGCGCGGCATCAATCAGTGCCTTGATCTGAGCGACCTGCGCAAGCAACTGGCCGATCACTACAGCCATACCGGCCGCCCATCCATCGATCCCGAACTGATGATTCGGATGCTGATTGTCGGCTACTGCTATGGCATCCGCTCCGAACGCCGACTCTGTGAGGAAGTGCATCTGAACCTGGCCTATCGGTGGTTCTGCCGCCTTGGCCTGGAGGATTCGGTGCCTGACCATTCCACCTTCTCTAAAAACCGTCATGGTCGGTTTCAGGCGAATGGCACCTTCCGTTGGTTGTTCGAGGAAGTGGTGCGACGTTATTCAACTCCGCACTCGTTGCACTCGGCTATCCACCCCATGAATGTTCCCATCATTATTGCTGACATGCTCGATGAGGGTATGGCGGGGGCATCGTGCGTCACCGTGTTCGCATGCGGTTCGACCATTCGCAACCAGAATGCAGGTGAATTGCCATCCTGAGTGGTAGAGGTTACCTCAGGCCGTTGCGGGCATTACTCTCGGACCGTCGACACCCGTGGGAACTGAGCGAGCGGAGGCTGGCATGTACGGCCACTTTTCGCCAGGCATGACGATGTCCAGCGAGGTGATTGACTTGGCTGGTCCGGATGCTACTTATAGATAGTAATTCTCATTGCCATGTCATCTGATTGATGTGGTAGGCCACAATTTTCTGGAAGGTGTTGCGCGCAGGGTTCCGCCTGCAACAGGTTGATTTCCCCTGAACGGGGCGACGGCTGGCATGGAGGTGACGATGTTCACTACCAATCCATTTACCGCGCTGACTGAATTCATCTCACCTACGGTCATGCAGGGCTATATCGTGGCCATGGCGGTCGTGGTGGTCATGGGAACCGCGTTCGACCTGCTCCATGACAAGAAGGCCATCTTCTTCCTGCAGGACAGGGCACAAGCGAAGGCGCGCGCGAAGCGGCAGCTCGGCCTGGCCGAGATGGCCACCCTCGCCGCCAGAACCCTGGCAACCGACATCGCGACGTTCGGCGAGTTCTGCAACTGGCGCAGGCGGGTTTCCCATGCCCTGATGTTCTACGGCTTCGTGCTCTATCTGGGCACCAGCGTGGCGATGGTTTTTGTCTATCCGGCCGATCCGGAGGTGCCGGTTGCCCTCCCGGTACTGTGGAACATCGGTGTCCTGGCGACGCTCGTCGGCGGTTGCTGGTTTTTCTTCTTTCTCAGGGTGAATGTGGTCCATGACGGTCATTCACCCTGGCGGCTGGTGCGCGCCGACCTGTTCATCGTCACGCTTCTCCTGAGCATGATATCGGCGCTACTGCTGGCTGCCGTCCAGATTTACGGGGGCAGCGCGGCCATCAAGACGATGGCCGGCCTGTACCTGTTCTTCACGACCCTGTTCTTTGCTTCGGTGCCCTGGTCGAAATTCGCCCATATGTTCTACAAGCCCGTGGTGGCCTTCCAGAAAAGGCTGGAGGAGGCGGATGGTTCGTCCGACCTGCCGACGCCGACAGGAGGTGAGCGATGCCCACATTCACATACATGACACGCTGCGATGGCTGCGGCGAGTGCGTCGATATCTGCCCGTCCGACATTATGCACATCGACCCGGTCTACCGCCGGTCGTACAACATCGAGCCGAATTTCTGCTGGGAGTGTTATTCCTGCGTGAAGGCCTGCCCCCAGCATGCCATCGACGTGCGCGGTTTCGCCGACTTCGCGCCGCTGGGCCACAGCGTCCGGGTGCTCAGGGAAGAGGCGAGCGGGACCATCTCCTGGAAGATCCACTATAGGGATGGCCGGGAGAAGCAGTTCACCTTCCCGATCCGGACCACGCCCTGGGGCTCCATCAAGCCGCCCTTCGAGTATGCGGCCCCCGCTGCCGATGCCCTGAACTCGCCCTTGCTCGCCCACGAGCCCGGCGCGCTCAAGGTGGCGGCGCTGCCCACGCTGCCGTCGACCGGATCGAGGTGATGCCATGGCCCTGTTCTCATCCAGGAAGACCCGCCTTGTCGATACCGACATCCTGGTCGTCGGCGGCGGCTTCGGCGGCTGCGGCGCCACCTACGAATCACGCTACTGGGGCCGCAACCTGAAGGTCACCCTGGTCGAAAAGGCCAACATCGAGCGTAGCGGCGCCGTCGCCCACGGCCTCTCGGCGATCAACTGCTACATGGGCATGCGCTGGGGCGAGAACCAGCCGGAGGACTTCGTCCGCTACGCCCGCGGCGACCTGATGGGCCTGGTGCGGGAGGACCTGGTCTTCGACATCGCCCGCCATGTCGACGCCACCGTCCACATGTTCGAGGAATGGGGCCTGCCGATCATGACCAACCCGGACACCGGCCACTACCTGCGGGAAGGCAAGTGGCAGGTCATGATCCACGGCGAGAGCTACAAGCCGATCATCGCCGAGGCCGCCCGCAAGTCCGCCAGCGAGGTGCACAACCGGATCATGGTGACCCACCTGCTGATGGACTCGACGCATCCCAACCGGGTCGCCGGCGCCGTCGGCTTCAACGTCCGCGACGGCAGCTTCTGCGTCTTCCGCGCCAAGGCGGTCATCGTCGCCGCCGGCGGCGCCTCGCACATATTCAAGCCCCGCTCGGTCGGCGAAGGTGCCGGCCGGACCTGGTACGCGCCCTGGAGCAGCGCCTCGGCCTACGGTCTGGTCCTGCGCGCCGGCGCCCGGATGATCCAGATGGAAAACCGGGTCGTACTCGCCCGCTTCAAGGACGGCTACGGCCCGGTCGGCGCCTGGTTCCTGCTCCTAGGCGCCACCGACAGCAATGCCTACGGCGACAACTACATCGCCGCCCGCTTCGAGGAGATGAAGGCCCTGGTCGGCAAATACGCCGAGACCAAGCCGATGCCGACCTGCCTGCGCAACCACGCCATGCTGCAGGAGATCAAGGCCGGCCGGGGGCCCATCTACATGAACACCCAGCCGGTGCTCGACAGCAAGGAAAAGGAGGCGATCGGCTGGGAGGACTTCCTCGACATGACGGTCGGCCAGGCTGTCGTCTGGGCCTCGCAGAACATCGACCCCAAGGAAAGGCCGTCCGAACTGACCACCTCCGAACCCTACGTCATGGGTTCCCACGCCACCTGTTCCGGCGCCTGGGCCAGCGGCCCGGAGGACTGCGCGCCGGCCGACTACCAGTGGGGCTACAACCGGATGACCACGGTCGAGGGGCTGTTCGGTGCCGGCGACACCATAGGCGGCTCCGCCCACAAGTTCTCGTCCGGTTCCTTCACCGAAGGCCGCATCGCCGGCAAGGCGGCGGTCCGCTACGTCATGGCCATGGCTGGAAACGCGCCCCAGGTCGACGAGGCGCAGATCGGGCGCTTACGGGAGGAAATATTCAAGCCGCTGGCCAACTACGAGATCGGCCACCACGAGATCGTCGCCGGCAGCGTGGCGCCCAGCTACATATCGCCCCTGCACGGCCTGCAACGGCTGGAAAAGATCATGGACGAATATGGCGGCGGCATCGGCACGCAGTACATGACCAGTGCAGCGATGCTCGACCGTGGCCTGGAACTGCTGGCCATGCTCAAGGAGGACCTGGCCCACATCGGCGCCGAGAACCTGCACCAGCTCCAGCGTGCCTGGGAACTCAGCCATCGGGTCTGGACCTCGGAGAGCGTGCTCAGGCACACCCTGTTCAGGCAGGAAACCCGCTGGCCGGGCTACTACTACCGGGGCGACTACCCGCGGCTCGACGATGCCGACTGGCATGTCTTCACCGCCTCCCGGTACGACGCCAGGAGCGGCGAATGGCAGCTGGACAAGCTGCCCGTCCACCACATCATCGCGTGATCGCTTCGCGGCCTGCCGCGACCTATGCAGCGAGACGCTGCCCGTTGCCGCCGTGCGAGAGGGCGCAGAGGTTGCGCCCGAGTTCCAGCTCGCTGGCCTTGGCCTCGTCGACCTGGAGCAGGCCGGTATTGACCCGTCTGATTTCGTCGTACGACGGCGGGTGTGCCGGCAGGCTGCCCAGGATATAGGCGTCGAACGCGGCCGGTCCCTCGGCCAGCATGCGCAAGCCCTCGTTGTGGCTGCGCAGGTCGCCTAAGCGGGCGCGGTAACAGCCCTGCTCATTGGCCTCGAGCATGTGGCTGAAGTGGGCCGGCAGCACGACCGTGTCGTCGGGCAAGGCCAGCAGCCGCTGCAGGGAGCGATAGAGCAGACCCGCCCAAGCCTCGGCCCGGCCGCCCAGGTCGGGACGGCCGATCGAGTTGATGAACAAGGTGTCCCCGGTCAGCAGGAAGCGGCCGTCCAGCAACAGGTTGACCATGCCGAGGGTGTGGCCGGGCTGATGGAGGATGCGGACGGCTACCTCGCCCAGGGTAAAGGTCGTGTCATCCTCCAGGTAATGGAAGGCAAAGGTGGCCGGAAGCTGCTCGTCGGGGTAGATGCTGTCGTAGGGGTGCAGCCAGTAAGTCGCCCCCAGTTCCCTCGCCAAGGCCACGCCGCCGCTGAGATGATCGGCCTGGAGGTGACTGTCGAGCACCCGCGTGATGCGCCACCGCCGCTCGGCGGCGATCCGGCCATAGACCTCGATGTGGCGGGAGGGATCGACCACCAGGGCCTCGCCGCCGCTGGCCAGCAGATAGCTGAGACAGCCGCGCGCCGGACGGCTGATCTGGAGCAGGGTGAGCCGCCCGGTGTCCTCGACGACATGCGTTTCATAGTGGTTGCCCCATGCCGCCATGCCGCCCGCGAGGTCATAGGCCTGATAGCCGATCCGCCTGAGGCCATCGGCAACGTGGGGCGAGGTGTCGCCCTTGGCGCACACCGCCAGGATCGGGGCGTCACGCGGCAGCCGGCCTTGCAACCGCTTCGGCAGCGCGCGGGCGAACGCGGCGCCGAGGTCTTCATCGTCGCCTTCCAGGTCCAGCAGGTCGAAATAGGGCAAATTGACGGTCTGGATCGGAGTCTTGCCCTCGATCTTCCAGGCGGCAAACTCCTCCTTGTTGCGCACATCCAGGATGCCGAACCGGCTGCCCTGGTCCAGTTGCCGGTACAGTTCTGCCGGGCTCCAGGAAGTCTTCATGGGCTGGGTCATGTCCTTGCCTCAGCAATCAAAGGGAACACCGTCTTAGATGCGCGTTTGATCCGCCAGGTTCTGGTGCCGGTAATGGAAACCATTCTTGATTGGAAGGGTCGTAGCGGTAGGCCGGCAGGGGCCTGCCGGCCAGTTACTTAAAGCAAGGAGGGACGAGATGAGCAAAGTACTCAGTGAAGTCCTGAAGGCTAACCAGTCCTACGCAACCAGCTTCGGCGACAAAGGCAAGCTGGCGATGCCGCCCGCACGGCGTTTTGCCATCCTGACCTGCATGGATGCCCGTCTGGACCCGGCCAAGTTCGCCGGTCTGGCCGAAGGCGATGCCCACGTGATCCGTAACGCCGGCGGCCGTGCCAGCGACGATGCCATCCGTTCCCTGGTGATCTCGCACAAGCTGCTGGGAACAAGGGAATGGTTCGTCGTGCATCACACCGATTGCGGCATGCAGACCTTTAACGATACGGTCATGCGCAGCCTGCTGGCCAATAGCCTGGATACCGCCGCCCTGGACGACATGGGCTGGCGCGATGTGGGCAACGGGCCCGGTTCCGTCGAAGGCGAATACATCGACTGGCTGACGATACGTGATCTGAAACAGAGCGTTGTCGATGACGTACGGCGGATTCGTAACCACCCGCTGGTGCCGCATGACATCCCGATCTACGGGTATGTCTACGATGTGCGCTCCGGCAGCCTGATGGAAGTCGGGGAAGCCACGAAGATTGGCAGTGCCACGGTGGGCGAATTCGCCGCCGAACCCTACCGCAAGGCGGCCTAGCATCCCCGGGCAGAGCCCGACAGGCTGCCAGGCCTTGATCGCCCGCAAACCGCCGCTTCGAAGCGGCGGTTGTTTTATAGCGTGCATAGAGGGTGAGCAACCCTCGGCCGGGCGAAGGATCAGACCTTTTTGGCCCACAAGCTGCACCAGCCGAGCGGGCTGATGCTGCCTTCGACCAGCTTGCAGGTGTTCGATTCGGCGATGAAGTGCATGCAATCGACGCACCTCTTCTCGCCCTTGGGTTGGTCCTGGTAGTGCACCACGGCCTGCTCCAGTTTCTTGACCCCGGCGGGGGAGGGCGGGCCGGGGGGAGGAGCGCTGGCTGGGGCGACGGGGCTTGGCACTGCGGCGGGGACGTTGCTGCCCGTTTGGGCGCTTTTTCTGGCGTCGCAGCCGGTCAACGGTCCTGGCAGCAGCAGGCTGACACCCAGCGCCAGGGCGCCACGCAGCCAGTCTCTGCGGGAGGCGATGTCTTCCTTCATGATGTGTACTCCTTCGAGGTGACCCGAATGAGCCGGAGCAAGGTGTCCAGCAGGCTGGCGATGCGCTGCCGGGTCGGCTCGTCGCTCAGTCTGCCGTCCGGGTCGAAGCGCTGCGCGGCGTTGGCGATCATGACTTCCGGTTGGATCACCACCGGCATGTTCAGGGCGACCAGGATCTGCCGGAGATGGTATTGCGCGCGGGCGCTGCCCAGGTTGCCGATGGAAGCCCCCATGATCGCCGCCGGCTTGCCCTGCCAGACGTTGCTGCCAGGCGGCCGGGTGCCCCAGTCGATGGCGTTCTTGAGGACGCCGGGCACCGAATAGTTGTACTCGGGCGTGCCGAACAGGATGCCATCGGCCGCCAGCACGCGCTCCTTGAACTCGACCACCGCGGCCGGCGGGTCGTGTTCGTTTTCCTGATTGAAAACCGGGATGCCATGGAGTTCGGCCAGGCTCAGGGTCGCGCCGTCGGGCATCAGTTCCTGCGCCGCCTGGAGGGCCATGCGGTTGTAGGAGCCGGCGCGCAGGCTCCCGACGATGCCGAGGATTTCCAATCTGGCCATGTCCGTGGCTCCAAGTCATTAACCCTGGCGGTCTGCCAGCAAGCCCAGCTTAGGCATGAGGCCGGGCCCGGTCACTGGGGTATAGGGCTTAGGAAAGCAGGGGGAAACACCGGTAAATCGGCCTGCCGCTGGGGTGGCCGGCAACTTTCCGGCCTGTCCTCCGTCGACACGGTGCAGCCCGCCCTCTCGCGGTCAAGGGTTGATAATCCGGCTCGACTCAAGGCCATGGCTACCAACCTGATGACACTACCCCCCGCGTATTATGATCTGCTCGGCTTCTGGTTCGCCTCGGCTCCGGAACTGGACCGGCTGATCGTGGCGCGTTTCGAGGCCCTGTGCCGGTGAGACTCCTGTCTATGCGCCCCCTCATGCGCCAGGGTGAACGACCTGTACCGCCAGGTCCTGCGCCAATGCATCGCGCACCGGCCTGGCTACCTCGACCTCGACCCGGAGGGCTGGATGATCAATTCCTGCCGCGATGCCGGCGCCTTCCTTGACCGACAGGCACATCTCCGGGGTCAGCTCGAAGCGCAGGAAATGGACCGCGGCGGTCTTGTCCGGGGTGCTGCGCTGGAGGTCCTCGTTGGCGACCGGGTAGACCTTGTCATGGCCCTGGATCCGTAGCCAGACCGTGTCCTCGATGCCCACCAGCCGGGCCAGGGCCAGGCGCCGCTCGTCGGGGTCGGAATATTCCACCATGAAGGTCGCCTTCCAGTTGTGGCCGTCCGGGATGAGCGGGTTGTAGACGTCCAGCTCGTCCTGAATGGCCTGTGGCTCGAACATGCGCTCCAGGCGCAGCATCTCCTGGACCTGGTACAGCATGGTCAGGCCGTCCTCGAAATAGAGCGCGGCGTGCTCGCCCAGGGCCAGGCGGCGGGCCTTCTTGTGCGCGATCACCTGGGCACGGAATTGCGGCCGGATGCGGGCATAGTGTTCCAGGCTATACAGCTTGTCTTGAGTCAACCGGTTCATGTCTCGCTCCTTGCTCGTGTCAGATGCCATAGGCCTTGCGCAGCAGGCTGATCGGATGCTCGGGGGCGCGGCCGTCGGCCAGAAAATGGCCGATGTGGTGGCCGGCCATGGCGCAGTCGCTGCCGTAATGGTCGGCCTCGGCCTGGCGCACCCGGGCCAGCACAGGCTTGACGATCTTCACCGCGTAGTCGTGGAACTCCCGCTTCACCGCGTAGGTGCCGTCGTGGCCCGAGCAGCGCTCGATGATCTCGACCTCGGTGCCCGGCACCAGCGCCAACAGCTCGCGGGTCTTCTGGCCGATGTTCTGGACCCGCTGGTGGCAGGCGGCGTGGTAGGCCACCTTGCCCAGGCCCTGCTTGAAGTCGGTGTTCAGGCGACCGTTCCGGTGACGCAGCAGCAGGTATTCGAAGGGGTCGTAGAAGGCGTTCTTCACCTTGAGCACCTCCGGGTCGTCCGGGAACATCAGGGGCAGTTCCTGCTTGAACATGAGCACGCAGGACGGGATCAGGGCGGTCAGGTCCCAGCCCTGGTCGACCAGGGCGGCCAGCACCGGGATGTTGACCTCCTTGGCCGCGCGCACCGCCTCCAGGTCGCCCAGTTCCATCTTGGGCATGCCGCAGCAGCGTTCCTTCCCGGCCAGGGTGACCGGGATGCCGTTGTGAGCGAAGACGGCGGCGAAATCCTCGCCGATGCCCGGCTCGTTGCGGTTCATGAAACAGGTGGCGAACAGGGCGATCTTGCCCCGGGTCCGGCCGGCCGGCTCGCCCGGGGTGTCGGCCGGCAAGCGGTCGAGGCGGCGGCGCAGCGGACGGCTGGAGAACGCCGGCAGCCAGGCCTCGCTGTGGATGCCGGCCACCGCCTCGAGCGCCTTGCGGGCGGGGGCGAGCTTGTTGACCGCGTTGATCGCCTGGGCGACGACGGGGATGCCGGCCAGGCGGCCCACCGCGTCGGTGCTGGTCAGCACCTTGTCGCGCAGCGAGGTTCCGCCCCGCTCGAACTTGACCGCCTTGGCGCGCAGCATCAGATGCGGGAAGTCGACGTTCCACTCGTGCGGCGGCACATAGGGACACTTGGTCATGAAGCAGAGGTCGCACAGGTAGCAGTGATCGACCACCTGCCAGTAGGCGGTCTTGGCGACGCCGGCCACCTCCATGGACTCGGAGCCGTCGACCAGGTCGAACAGGGTCGGAAAGGCATGGCACAGGTTCACGCAGCGGCGGCAGCCGTGGCAGATGTTGAAGACCCGCTCCATCTCCCGGAACAGGGACGTCTCGTCGTGGAAGTCCGGGTTGCGCCAATCCAGGGCATGGCGGGTCGGGGCCTGCAGGTTGCCTTCCCTCACTGGCTCGGCCATGGCGCTGTCCCTGCCTGGATGCAGTCCCAGTGCCGCCGCAGGGCAGCACCGGGAACGGCCTCAGGCATCCAGTTCGTTGAGGGCCCGCGTGTAGCGGTTGGCGTGCGAGCGCTCGGCCTTGGCCAGGGTCTCGAACCAGTCGGCGATCTCCTCGAAGCCCTCGGCGCGGGCGTCCTTGGCCATGCCCGGATACATGTCGGTGTATTCGTGGGTCTCGCCGGCGACGGCGGACTTCAGGTTGTCCGGCGTGGGCCCGAAGGGCAGGCCGGTGGCGGGATCGCCGCACTGCTCCAGGTACTCCAGATGGCCGTGGGCATGGCCGGTCTCGCCCTCGGCGGTGGAGCGGAACAGGGCCGCGACATCGTTGTAGCCCTCCACGTCGGCCTTGGCGGCGAAATAGAGGTAACGGCGGTTGGCCTGGGATTCGCCCGCGAAGGCGGCCTTCAGGTGTTGCTCGGTTTTGGATCCTCTGAGTTGCATGATTGTCTCCTTGAGTTATGAAGGGAGTCCCCGGCGTTTCCGCCGGGATGATTTCAGGCTATTCCGGCCCAGCCTGGCTTCAATTTGATTGTTGCAATGGCCTTCATAGCCAACACCTATGTCAGGGTTCAATGGCCTACCCGGCAGGCTCTGCAGGGGTATCCTCAAGCCTTGCCTTCCTTGCGCTGGGTCTCGATTTCCTTGGCCTTGGCGAGCATGGCGTGGATGCCCTTGATGTCCTTGCACTTGTGGCCTGCGCCAACGGCCTCCAGCGGGTTCATGCGCCGGGCCATGACCATGCCCAGTCCGATGGACTGCATCTCGATGATCTTCTTGATGCCGGCAAAGAGGCCGTCCTTGAAATAGAGCGTCTGGGTCAGCGCCACTTCGTTGACCCGGCCGGTCTTGGTGCAGTTGTTCCAGAAGGTCTTGGAAAGATGCCGGGTCGGCTGGAACTTCGGCGCCCGGCCGATCCGGTAGGCGTATTCGGCGATGCCGTGCATCACATGGGTGACGGGCACCTTGCGCGGGCAACTCACATAGCAGTTGTAACACGAGGTGCACATCCACATGGAGCTGGATTGCAGCACCTCGTCCCGCTTGCCGGCACGGATCATCATGAAGATTTCCTGCGGCGGGTGCTCCCAGGCGGACTGGAAATGGGTCGGGCAGGCGCCCGAGCAGAGACCGCATTGCATGCACATCTTCACCCATTCGCCCATCTCGGCCTGTTCCTCGATTTCCTTGAGGAAGTCGTTCTGGTAGCGGGCCGCCATCTTTTGGTCTAGATCGCTCATCATTGCCTCCCCTCGCGCCGAGGTTGACCGTCAGGCTGAAATGGCCTGCCTGGGTTTCAAACTAGCCCGGCCCGATGCGCTCGGGAATTGTCGATTTCCTTAGATCGGCTAAAGAGGCCTTTATGAGCCTGGATGTGCCGACGCTGGACCGGCCTCTTCCGGGGGCGGCTCGCCGAGCAGCCGGACCGTGAAGGCGCTGCCCCGGCCGGGCGCGCTTTCGACCGCGATGGTGCCGCCGTAGCGGGCCACGATGGTGTAGCAGATCGAGAGGCCGAGGCCGTTGCCGTCGGTCTTCCGGGTGGTGAAGAAGGGATCGAAGATTCGCGGCAGGTCGTCCGGGGCGATGCCGGAACCGGTGTCGGCGACCGTCAAGTTCACCCCGCCGCCGTCCCGGTCCGCGCTGGCCAGGGTGAGGGTGCCGGCGTCGGGCATGGCGTGGAGGGCGTTGACCATGAGGTTGATCAGCACCTGCTGGAGCTCGTTGCGGTTGATGCCGACCCGCTGGCTGGCCCGCAGGTCCTGGGCGACCGCGATGTTGCCCTTGCCGATCTGGTGGCGCACCAGGACCAGGCAGTCCTGCACGAGTTCGTTGACGTCGACGGCCTCGACATAGCCGGCGTAGTCGGCCGGCCGGGCGAATTGCAGCAGCCGGCCGACCAGCGACTGGATGCGCTGGATCTGGCCGTCGAGCAGGCGGATCTCCTCCCGCACCGGCGCCGCCGCCGGCCCCAGCAGGTCGCGCATCAGGTCCAGGTTGCCCTGCATGACCGCGATCGGGTTGTTGATCTCGTGCGCCACACCGGCGGTGAGCTCGCCGATGGCGGCCAGCTTCTCCGCCAGGATCAACTGCCGCTGGGTGTCCTGGAGCCGGCGGTTGGCATCGGTCAGGGCCTCGGTGCGTTCCGCCACCTTCTGGTCCAGGGCCTCGCCCCAGGCCTGGAGCTCGCGCTTGCGCTGGTCCTGGAGGTCGAGCAGCTTGTCCAGGCGCTCGGCCACCCGGCCGATCTCGTCGGCGGTATCGACCACCCCGGTGCGGGCCTCCGGCCGGCCCGCCTCCACCGCCGCGATGGTGGCATCCATGCGCTCCAGGGGCTGGAAGATGGTGCGCGCCCAGCGCCAGCACAGCCAGCCGCCCCCGGCGCCCAGGGCGGTGAACAGCAGCAGGATGGCCGCCAGCACATAGGCCTGGGCGTCCCGGAACGGCTTCTCCTGGTAGCCGGCGTAGAGCATGCCCACCCGCTCGCCCCGGCTGTCGCGGATCGGCTGGTAGCCGGAGACATACCAGTCGTCCGCGACCAGGGCGCGGTCGCGCCAGGTCTCGCCGCGCCCCAGGACCCGCTCGCGCACCGTCCGGGCGACCGGGATGCCGAGTCCCGGCCGGCCCTCGAACAGGCGCTCGTCGGTGGCGATGCAGCGGTCGTCCAGGAACAGGGTGACGGTACCCCGGCTGTTCGCGACCAGGCTGTCGGGACGGTAGATCATGGCGTTGAGGGCGTCGACCAGGCCCTGGTTTCGGTTCAGCAGCAGCCCGGCCTCGAGCACGCCCGACTGCCTGCCGTGGTCGTCGAACACCGGCACGGCGGCGTGCATGACCATGGCGCGGCCATCCGGCTTGCCGCCGGCCGGCGCCGGCAGGTCGAGGCGGGCGCGCCGGGCCAGGTCCGGGTCGATGCGACCGAGCTGTTCGGCCGCGAAGACATCGATGGCCACGTCGTCGTCGCCGGACAGGGCCCGCCGCATGACCGCCCAGGCCTCGGTGTCAGGCGTCGCGGTGCCGGCATGGTAGACCAGGAAATCGAGCTTGAGCCCGGCCCCCTTCCAGGCCAGCATGCGCCCCACCTCGGCGGCGTCGCCCGCCCGCAGGGCATCGGCCAGGGCATGGGATTGCGCGACGCCGCGGACGTCCCGGCCGACCCGGTCGAGCATGCGCTGGAACAGCTGGTCGGCCAGGGCCAGGTCGCGGTCGGCCTTGTAGAACACCAGGCGGTCGTAATAGGCATCGCCCCAGTAGAACAGCAGGAGCAGCAAGGCGGGCAGGGCCAGGGCCAGGGGCAGCAGGGCGATGGCCAGGAGCCGGGCCCGCACCGAGGTGCGCAGGCTGGCGCGCAGGCGGGCGAAGAACACCGATCAGGACCTGTCTCAGCTGCGCCAGTCGGCGCACTTGCGTTCCAGGGTCTTGCGCGACAGGCCCAGGCGGCGCGCGGCCTCGGACTTGTTGCCGGCGGCCTCGCCCAGGATCTTGAGGATGTGGCGCCGCTCGACCGTTGCCATGGCCTCCTCGGGCGCCTCGCCGGCGGGGTCCCCGGTCGGCTCCGGAGCGCCGATGCAGGCGATGGGGAACTGGCCCAGGATGAGGGCGCGCTCGATCACGTTGCGCAGTTCCCGCGCATTGCCGGGCCAGGGATAGGCGCGCATCCGGGCCAGCAGTTCCGGGGCCAGGGGCAGCTCGGGCATGGCCAGGGCGGCGGCGACCTGGCGCATGAAATGCCGGGCCAGGGGCGCGACATCCTCGGGCCGCGCGGCCAGGGGCGGGATATGGATGTGCATGACGTCGAGCCGGTAATACAGGTCCTGCCGGAAACGCCCTTCGGCAACGGCCTGCCCGAGGTCGCGATTGGTCGCCGCGACCACCCGCACGTCGACCGGTATCTCGCGCTCGGCGCCGACCGGGCGAACCTTCTTTTCCTCCAGGACCCGGAGTAGCTTGGCCTGCAACAGGGGCGGCAGCTCGCCGACCTCGTCGAGGAACAGGGTGCCGCCCTTGGCATGGAAGAACAGGCCCTCGCGCGCCCCGGTGGCGCCGGTGAAGGCGCCCTTGAGGTGGCCGAACAGCTCGCT
>JAAXVP010000488.1 GCA_013335435.1 Thiobacillus sp.
AAGGTGTAGGCGGCCTTGGCGGCCTTGGCGTCTGCCTCGGCCTGGGCCAGGGCGGCCTGGGCCTCCGCGCTCAGCGTGGGCTTGGCCGGCTCGGCCGGGGCGGCGGCCTGCTTGGGCGCGCTGGCGCAGCCGGCGACGGACAGGCCCAGCAGGGCGGCCAGGGCGATGGAAACGTAATGCTTATTCATGTCTAAACTCCTCATGGCGGCAAAATATAAAGACCGAGGTTATTTCTCGGGTATTGCCAAACTTAATGGCTTAAGCCGATCGCGTCAATGTTACAAATGTATATAAGCGTCGTCTGATAAGTCGCTTCCGGAAGTCGCTAGGGCGGCTGCGAATACGTATAATGCCGTTTTGCGTACAAGGTCACCAATATGCGCATCCTGCAAAAGGCCCTCACTTTCGACGACGTCCTGCTCGTCCCCGCCCAATCCGACATCCTGCCGCGCGATGTCAGCTTGAAGACCCGCCTCACCAAGAAGATCGAACTCAACCTGCCGGTCCTGTCCGCTGCCATGGACACCGTGACCGAGGCACCGATGGCGATCACCCTGGCCCAGGAAGGCGGTCTCGGCATCATCCACAAGAACCTGACCGTCGAGCAGCAGGCCATCGAGGTGGCCAAGGTCAAGCGTTACGAATCCGGCGTGGTCAAGGATCCCATCACGGTCACCCCGACCATGAGCGTGCGCGACGTGCTGGACATCACCCGCCGTTACCACATCTCCGGCCTGCCGGTGGTGGACAAGGGCGGCAAGGTGGTCGGCATCATCACCAACCGCGACCTGCGCTTCGAGACCAACCTTGATCAACAGGCCCGCGCCATCATGACGCCGCGCAAGAAACTGGTCACGGTTCATGAGGGCGTCAGCAAGGAAGAGATCGTCGCCTTGCTGCACCAGCATCGCCTGGAGCGCCTGGTCGTCGTCGACGACGATTTCATGCTCAAGGGCCTGATCACCGTCAAGGACATCAGCAAGTCGAGCGAGCATCCGCTGGCCTGCAAGGACGACCACGGCCGTCTGCTGGTCGGTGCTGCGGTCGGCGTCGGTCCCGACAACGACGAGCGCATCGCCGCCCTGGCCGAAGCCGGCGTCGACGTGATCGTGGTCGACACCGCCCACGGCCATTCCCGCGGCGTGCTGGACCGGGTCAAGTGGGTCAAGAAGCACTATCCCGACATCCAGGTCATCGGCGGCAACATCGCCACGCCCGAGGCCGCCCTGGCCCTGGTCGACCATGGTGCCGACTGCGTCAAGGTCGGCATCGGCCCCGGTTCCATCTGCACTACCCGCATTGTCGCCGGCGTCGGCGTGCCCCAGATCACCGCCGTGGCCAATGTGGCCAATGTCCTGGCCAAGCTGGGCGTACCCTGTATCGCCGATGGCGGCATCCGCTATTCCGGCGACATCGCCAAGGCCATTGCCGCCGGCGGCAACTGCATCATGCTGGGCGGCCTGCTCGCCGGCACCGAGGAAGCGCCGGGCGAGATCGAACTGTTCCAGGGCCGCTCCTACAAGTCCTACCGCGGCATGGGTTCGTTGGGCGCCATGCAGAAGGGCTCCAAGGACCGCTACTTCCAGGACAACGAGGCAAACGCCGACAAGCTGGTACCCGAGGGCATCGAAGGCCGCGTGCCCTACAAGGGTTCCGTGCTGGGCGTGCTGCACCAGTTGATGGGCGGCCTGCGTTCCTCCATGGGTTACCTGGGTGCCAAGGACATCGAGACCTTCCAGAAGACCGCGCAATTCGTCGAGATTTCCAACGCCGGCATCAAGGAGTCCCACGTCCACGACGTGCAG
>JAAXVP010000226.1 GCA_013335435.1 Thiobacillus sp.
CAACGGCGTGCGCTTTGCACCGGGCGGCATCCGCAAGGGCGCCGCCGGTTTCGACATCACCTTTCTCCACCCCAAGGGCAACGAAGAATTCCCCATTGGTGGCGAAGGCGTGCTGATCGAACTGGTGCAGGCGCCGCCGGAAGTGATCGACGCATTCGCCAGGCTGGCAGGCTGATCACCGGGCACGCAGCACAAGGGGCCGGTCTTTCGATGAAGGACCGGCCCCTTTCCATATACCCATCATCAACCGGCTACAGCGCCTTCGACTGGAAGGTGTTGCACACGCCCAGCTGGCCCGATGCCATCCCGCGCTTGAACCAGCGCATGCGCTGCTCGGCCGAACCATGCGTAAAGCTGTCCGGCACCGCGTAACCCTGAGCCTGCTTCTGGAGATTGTCGTCTCCGATGGCTGAAGCCGCAGCCAGCGCCTCCTCCACATCGCCGGCCTCAAGAATATTGCGCGCCGCATCGGCGTTCTTGGCCCACACGCCGGCCAGGCAATCGGCCTGCAGCTCCAGACGCACCGACAGGGCATTGGCCTCCCGCTCGCCGGCACGCTGGCGCGCCGCCTGCACCTTGCCGGAAATTCCCAGCAGGTTCTGCACGTGATGGCCCACCTCATGGGCAATCACATACGCCTGGGCGAAGTCGCCCGGCGCCTTGTAGCGGGATTTCAGCTCCTGGTAGAAAGCCAGGTCGATGTACACCTTCTGGTCGCCCGGGCAGTAGAACGGCCCCATCGCCGATTGCCCGGTGCCACAGGCGGTAGGCGTCCGGCCTTCGAACAGCACCAGGGTCGGCGCAGCGTACTGCTTGCCGTTATCCTTGAAGATCTGCGCCCAGGTGTCCTCGGTTTCCGCCAGCACATGACGCACGAACTTCGCCTCGGCATCGTTGGCCGGCGGGCCCGCCGGGCGCGACACCGCACTCGGTGCCGGACCGTTGGTCGCCTGGTTCAGCACGACGCTCGGATCCACGCCGAAATACATCGCCACCAATGCCAGCACGATGGTGCCGATGCCGATTCCCCGCCCGCCAACAGATCGGCCACCGCCGCCGCGCCGGTCCTCGACGTTATCGCTCTCCCGGCTGTTGTCAAAACGCATAAAACCCCCGTCTGTCCTGAAGACCCTGTTATACCTCAGTTTTTGCAGCGCAACATTCCCCTTGTGTCGCGACCACATTATCGTTATAGTTGTCGGTCCGGTGCAAAGCGGTTCGCACCGAGTCACATCGTCCCTGACCTTCTTATATCTCCCGTATTCGACGAGAGGTTGTCCTGATCGGTTAGTGCCGATATGCCAGTCAGGCAGCCCTACTGTTGCGCGCATCCACTGCGCGGCGACGCGTTGCCGTTTTTTCTTCGCGGGCACCGCATCCGCAATACCTAAAGATAAGGAAGCGAACATGGATTTCGCCAGCCTCGGCCTGTCCGAGAATATTGTCAAAGCCGTTAACGAAGCCGGCTACACCGAAGCCACCGACGTACAGGCCGCCGCCATTCCGGCCGCCCTCGCCGGCAAGGATCTGATCGTCTCCAGCCAGACCGGCTCCGGCAAGACTGCAGCCTTCATGCTGCCGTCCCTGCAGCGCCTGACCGCCGAACCGGTCATCAAGGCTCGCGGCCCCCGCGTGCTGGTTCTCACCCCGACCCGCGAACTCGCCGTGCAGGTTACCGAAGCCGCCAAGGGCTACGGCAAGCACATGCGCTACGCCAAGGCTGTCAGCGTTGTCGGCGGCATGCCCTACCCGGTGCAGAACAAGCTCCTCACCAGCCCCTACGAAATCCTCGTGGCGACCCCCGGCCGCCTGATGGACCAGATGAACCGTGGCCGCATCGACTTCTCGCGCCTCGAAGTGCTGATCCTCGACGAAGCCGACCGCATGCTCGACATGGGCTTCGTGGACGACATCGAGGCCATCGTTGCCGCGCTGCCGAAGGATCGCCAGACCCTGTTCTTCTCGGCCACCGTTGATGGCCAGGTTGCGCGCATGATGCAACGCATGCTGAAGGACCCGGAACGGATCGAGATCAACTCCGCCCAGTCCCGCCACGAGAACATCGAACAGCGCCTGCTGGTGGCCGACGACATCGGTCACAAAAACCGCCTGCTCGACGGCATCCTGCGTGATACCGCCGTGGAACAAGCCATCGTGTTCACCGCCACCAAGCGTGACGCCGACGCCCTGACCCTCAATCTTGAGGCGCAAGGCCACTCGGTTGCCGCCCTGCACGGCGACATGAACCAGCGCATGCGTACCCGCACCCTCGACCAGCTGCGTCGTGGCCACCTGCGTGTGCTGATCGCCACCGACGTTGCCGCCCGCGGCATCGACGTGCGCACCATCAGCCACGTGATCAACTACGACCTGCCCAAGGTTGCTGCCGACTACGTGCACCGCATTGGCCGTACCGGCCGCGGCGGCTCCAACGGCATCGCCATCAGCCTGGCCGAGCGTCGTGACGTGCGTCTGCTGCGCGCCATCGAGCGTTTCACCCGTCAGCCCCTGGCCGTGCATACCCTGCCCGGTCTGGAAGCCCGTTCGACCATGCCCGCCGACGACCGTCGTCCGGGTGGTGGCAACGGCCCGCGTCGTGAAGGTGGCCGCAGCTTCGGCAACGGCCCGCGCTTCGGCGACAACAAGCGTCCGTCCGCCGGCGGCCGTTTCGGCAACGACGCCCCGCGTGGCGAAGGTCGCCCCGCCAGCCCGTGGGCCAGCGAAGGCCGTCGCAGCGACGCCCCCAGCGCCCCGCGTCACCCGGAACATCGTACCGAGTTCCCCCACGTGGCCAAGCGCAGCTCCACTCACCACAATGCAGGCGGCGGCTTCGGCGGCGCACGCAGTGAAGGTGCAGCGGGCAAGCCGCGTGCAGGTCGCACCTTCAATCGCGACCGGTAAGTCATATTGATCTGGTCCGGCGTGCCGGACCTTTCAATGCCAAGGGCGCCTGCGGGCGCCCTTTTTCATGCTGGCAACATCCAGTCTGTACCAAGGAAAGCCGGGCAAAGACCCCTCAATTCCCAATGCTGATCGGGCGCCCCCCGTCTATGATGGAACAGTCATGCCGGACCGGAAAATCACATCCGCATCGGCCAGATTTCCAAAGGGGGAAAAACCATGAAAATCACCAGTCCCATCGTCGGCGAAGTTGAAGTCTCATCTGATCGCATCATCGAGTTTCCGGCCGGCCTGCCAGGCTTTGAAGCCTGCCGCCAGTTCACCCTGCTGCATGACGAAGGCAGCGAAGCACCCCAGGCCTTCATGCTGCAATCCCTGAACGATCCGGACGTCATGTTCTCGGTAACCACCCCGGACGTGCTCGGCCTCAACTACGAGTTCACCCTCAGCGACGACGAAGTCGCGGCCCTGCAACTGACCAATCCCGATGACGTCAGCCTGCTGCTGATCGTGCGCCACAACGATGCCGCCGACAGCAACCCCGCCGAATCGCCGGTACGCGCCAACCTGATGGCCCCGCTGGTCGTCAACACGACCACCCGCCGCGGCCTGCAAAAAGTGATCGGCCGGGTCGACACCCGCGTCACCCTGCACGCCGTCGCCTGACGCCAGCCCCACTGTCAGCCCCGGCCGACGCGCCGGGCTGACGGTTTCAGTACAGTAAAAACGCCCGCCGTTCCTCTTCCCAGCTTCGCTCGTCAGCCATGGCCAGCGCGTCCAGATCACCCGGGCGCGAGTTGGTGTCATCCACCCATTCCCGCAGGATTTCCGAACCATTGATCAGATCGATGGCGAGGCGATCGTGCTCGTACTCATAGGCAAAATCCCGCCACAGGGGATAGTCGCGGTTCAAGTGACGGATCGCCTTGAAAGCCAGCGCCTGCAGACGCCACGGACGAAATGCGGCGTGATCGTAATGGGCCGGGTCTTCCACGTGAATCTGCACCCCGCTGCACAGTTTGCCGGCGTGCTTGTGAAACGTAGGCTCGAACCAGCACTCGCGCAGGCGGCAACCGGCCAGCCACTTGGGCGCAAAGGCCTGCATGTGGGCGATGACCTTGCGCGCCTCGATGTCCGGTGCACCGAAGAGCTCCAGCGGCCGCGTGGTGCCACGACCTTCCGACAGCGTCGTCCCTTCCAGCATCACGGTACCCGCGTAGGCACGCGCCATCGACAGGTTGGGCGCATTGGGGCTCGGATTGATCCAGCTCCGCTCGGCTACCGGCCAACCGTAGCCGGGAGCCGCATCGGGCTCCCAGCCCTGCATGGAAATCACCTCGCACTCCACATCCAGCTTGAGCGTCGCAATGAACCAGCGGGCCAGCTCGCCCATGGTCAGACCGTGGCGCATCGGCAACGGGCCGGCGCCGACGAAACTTTCCCAGCCGGGCAGCAGCAGCGTGCCCTCCACCGGACGGCCAGCAGGATTCGGGCGATCCAGCACCCACACGGCCTTCTTGTGCTTGGCCGCGGCTTCCAGCACGTAGCGCAGCGTGGTGATGAAAGTGTAGATACGGCAACCGAGGTCCTGCAGATCGACCAGCAGCACGTCGAAGCGGTCCATCATCGTCGCCGTCGGGCGGCGCACCTCGCCATACAGGCTGAACACCGGAATGCCGTGCAGCGGATCGAAGAAATCGGACGATTCGACCATGTTGTCCTGCTTGTCGCCGCGCAGGCCATGCTGGGGGCCGAAGGCCGCCGACAACTGGATGTCCGGCAGCGCCGCGAGGGCGTCGAGGGAATGAGCCAGGTCGCGGGTGACAGAGGCCGGATGGGCGAGAAGGGCGACCCGCTTGCCCGCCAGCGGGCGGCGCAGGGCAGGATCGGCAAGCAGGCGATCGAGGCCGAACTGGATCATGGTGTAGGGGCTTTCAGGGCGAGGGCGAAACCGTCGCGATGGTGAAAATCGGGTTGACCGGCCGGGTGGCGCAGGGCCCAGTAGCGATGGCTGCCGTCGGCATGTTCGACGACGGCGGTCAGGCCGACCAGCAGATCGCCAGCGGGCAGGAGTTCGGCAGGCAGACGCACGGACAGCTCCAGGCAACGGGACGGCTCGCGCAGGGAAATCTGCGGTGCCGGCCCTGCTGGCGAGGCAATGCGCTGGCGATAATCGTCGAAATCGAAGCGCATCCACTGTCCGTTGGGCGAGAAGTTGAACTCCCGGTAGGCGCGCTCGCCGTCCACGGTCACGAACAGCTCGAAACAGGTATGCGCCCACAGACGCTCCGGCGGCAGGGCCGTCGCCCTGTCGGGAATCCGCAGCGCGCCAGGATCGCCGTCGAGCCGGTAGCCCAGCAGCAAGGCGCCGTCCGCCTCGCGCCGCGCCGATACGCCAATGGCGCGCACGCAAGCGTCCGGCGCAGCCGGATGACAGACGAGGGCATGGACAAGGGAATCAGGCATGGCAGGGCGACAGGTGAAATCGGCCCTGCAGTTTAACGGGTCTCGCCCGGCGCGTTAAACTGCACGCACACCATCGTCGCTTCTTCATGTCCATTTCCAAACCTGTCCAGCGCAACCTGCGTGATCGTGCCCGCCAGGTCGCCCTCTTCGAGATCGGCGGCCTCGTGCTCAGCACCCCGCCCTTCGTGTGGCTGTCGGACGTGCCCTTCATGGACGCCGCCGGCCTGATGTTCGTGCTGGCGCTGATCGCCACCCTCTGGAACGCCGCCTACAACACCGGCTTCGACTGGATCGAAGGGCGCCTCACCGGCCGCCAGGCCGACCAGCGCCCGTGGCTGCTGCGTGTCGCCCATGCCCTCGGC
>JAAXVP010000227.1 GCA_013335435.1 Thiobacillus sp.
GGTGTGGGTCATCGAGATGACGTAGCGGCCGAAGCAGTCGGGGCCCAGCTCCTGGCGCATGTGGGCGATGAGCCGGAACACGCGCAGGGTTTCCTGCGCCGTCTCGCTCAGGCTGGCCGCATCGAAGTCCAGCGCGGCCGGGTTGGCGATGGCGTCGGCCAGCAGTTCGATGCGCGCCGCTTCGTCGAGCCCGTTGTAGTCGACGTCGAGCGCCCGCTTCAGCAGCTCGGCCACGGCCTCGCTGTGGCGGGTGGATTCCTGGCGCACGTCGAGTTGCATGAGGTGGAAGCCGAAGGTCTCGGCCAGCATGATCAGGTCTTGCAGTTCGCCTTCCGCCAGGGCGGCGTCGCCGTGGCTGGCGAGGGAATCGCGGATCAGGCGGAGATCGCCCAGGAAGGCGGCGGCGGTGGCGTAGCCCGGCTCGTCGAGGCTGCTCAGCTCGCCGGCGATGGCGCGCCGGATCAGTTCCCGGTTGCGCCGCAAGCGGTATTGCATGATCTCGATCTTGCGCCGGTACGGTTCCTGGGGATGGGGATTGGGCTTGCCGCCGAACATGCGGCCGGCGAGCCGCGCGTCCTCCTCCAGGCTGGCCAGGAAATCCGCCGATGGCCGGCACAGCCGGTCGGACAGGCTCAACTCGCCGAACAGGGCGTCGAGCCGGCGCAGGTATTCCTCGCACGCGACCAGGGCCTGCGAGCGCCAGGCCAGGGCGGTGACCTCGGTGGTGACGCCGGGATGGCCGTCGCGGTCGCCGCCGATCCAGGAACCGAAGTTGAGGAAGGCCGGCACGGTCAGCGTCCTGGCCTCGTCGCCGTAGACGTCGCGCACGGCCTTGGCGAAGTTGCGGTAGATGCGAGCGACGGCCTCGAACAGGGACTGCGGGAAGTAGGACAGGCCGGAATCGATCTCGTCGCGCACGTCGAGCTTGAAGGCGCGCACCTCGTCGGTCTTCCACAGGGCGCGGATCTGCCGGGACAGCCGGTCCTGGACCTCGTCGCGATACATGCCGCGGGTGCGCGGGTCGTCCAGCGCCGCCATGGACAGGAAGACGTTGCGCAGGGCGCCCTTGATGGTCCGCCGGCGCGACTCGGACGGGTGGGCGGTCAGCACCGGCAGGTAGCAGAGCCGGTCGAGCAGGATCTGCAACTCGTCGACGCGGATGCCCTGCTCCTTCATCTCGATCAGGGTGTCGTGGAAGGAGCCCGTCCACATGTGGCCCTCCTGCTTCACCAGCTGGCGGCGGTGGCGCAACAGCGCGGTCTCCTCGGCGATGTTGAGCAGGCTGAAATAGAGGTTGAAGGCGCGGATGATGCTGGACAGGGCCGCCGGCGACAGGCCCTCGATCAGGCGGTCCAGGTCGGCGTGGCGCTTGGCGTCCGGCTGCTCGCGCAGGGCGGCGAAGCCCTTGTTCAGGCTGCCGATGGCGGCATAGGTGGCACGCGGCAGTTCGCTCTTCAGCACGCGCGACAGCAACAGGCTGAGCAGCCTTTCCCTGGCGCGTAGATCCTTGTCGTGTGTTTGCACGTTTTCCCCTCTGGTGGCAGGACATGCCCGGCCGGTTCGGAACTGCCCGATTGTAGCGTACCGTCAGATCGTGCCGGATTCGGCCTCCAGGGCCTTCAGGCTCTCCTCGACGCCGGCCGCGTGGGTCAGGTTGGCGACGTTGTCCTTGGTGAAGAAGCCCTGGAAGTCGCCGAAACGCTGCACGTACTCGACGATCAGGCTGGAATACTCGGAGGCGCTGGAGAAGATCTGCTTCAGGCCCTCTTCCTTGGAGCCGATGACGTCGAGCAGGAAGTTCTGGCCGCAGTCGCGCAGGCTGTCGACGACGTAGTCGATGTGCGGTTTGCCGGCAATCTCGCCGTCGGCCACCGCGACCGCGAGGTGGTGCAGGCGCGGGCCGAAGTTGCGCACGAACTGTTCGGTCGGGCTGGGCAGCTTGAGCAGGTGGTTGACGAAGTAGGGATGGTTGGCGGCGGTGAACACCTTGGCCGGGCTTTCCAGTTCGTTGGCGTGGTGGATGCTCTTGGTGACATTGGTGCTGGAATTCTGGTCCGCGATGTCGTACGAGCCCCAGTAGTAGTAGCTGGTCAGGCTCAGGTATTCGAGGATGGCGGCCTCGCGGTTCTGGGAATAGACGCGGGTGGCGAGATGGTCGATGGGCAGGAGCATGCGGTCTAGGCCGAGCCGGGCCTGGGTCTCCTTGGCGCCCTGGTAGGCGGCGTCGACGTCGGGCCGGATCGCGCTCCAGCCCAGGGCGTAGACCCGGACATCGGTTTCCGGCCGCTCCCAGTAGCCGACGATGTTGTGGGTGTAGGGGCTCGGCTTGACCACCGCCATGTTGCCGGGCAGTTCCAGCTTGCGGACCTGGTCCTGGTTGAAGAAGCGCACGTCGCGCGCCTTCTGCATCTCGACCACTTCATGCAGGTTGTCGACCCGGAACACCTCGCCCATGTAACGCGAGTTGGGCTTGTGGGCGCCGATCGGGTAGACCTCGTTCAGGCTGCGGAAGATGCCGCGCGTGTTCGGGTTCTTCACCTCGCGGATCAGGACGTCCGGCGCGTTCATGTCGATGCGCAGGATATGGGTGTCGTGGTCCTGCGATTCCAGGGTCACCAGGTAGTGGTAGGGCGTCATCAGGCACAGCTCGGCGACATAGGCCAGCGAGTTGCCCGGCTCGACCGTGATCATCAGGGCGTCGATCTGGCGCACCGCCGCGCTCAGGCCGATGCGGTCGCGCTCCTCGAGCAGACGGACCAGGAACTCCTCGAAGAAGGGCGAGTTCCGCTTGTCGCCATAGCGGGGAAAGGCCAGCGATGTCGTCATGTCACTGCTCCATGCCTGCCGTGCCACCGTGATTCTGGTGCAGATAGAAATACTGCTTGGACACCGCGCCATGGATGGCGCCCAGGTCGGCCTGGACCTGGTCCAGGTACTCGTGCAGCACCACCGGCGCGAGGCCGTCCAGCTGCATGCGGTCGAGCCGGCGCCAGGCCTGGCGCGCGGCCTTCATGGCCTGGGCGTTGGCCGGCAACACGGCCAGGCAGCCCTCGATCTCGTTCAGGCAGTGGTGCACCGTGCGCGGGAAGTGCGGATCCTTGAGCAGGAAGGCGACCACATCCTGGCTGCGCACGTGGACCCCGACGTGGCGGCGGTACATCTGGTAGGCCGAGAGGGCGTTCAGCGTGCTCATCCAGAGCCGCTCCATGGCCGGCACGGCGAGGGCCTCGTCGGTGGGCAGGAGGACGGCCGAGTTGACGTCGACGATACGGGTGGTCATGTCGGCCCGTTCCAGGTTGCGGCCCAGCTTGAGGAACTGGAAGGCGATGTCGTGGCTCATCGAGCCGGCCAGCAGGCCGATGATCGACTGGCGCCGCTCGATCACGCCGTTGAGCACGTCGTAACGGTCGCTGCGGCTCCTGGAGGCGCGCCGGGCGTTGTCGCGGGCATACAGGTAGAGGCCGTTGATCCGCTCCCAGATCTCCATCGGCAGCACCTCCCGGAAGGTGCGGGTGTTCTCGCGGGCGTAGTGGATGCTGGACAGGATCGAACTGGGATTGGCCTCGTCCTCGATCAGGAAGGTCATGATGCTGGCTTCGTCGGGCCGGACGTCGAGCTGGCGGACCAGCTTGTCGAGGCCGACGACCTGGATCAAGACGTCCCAGCCGAAATGGGCGCCCTTGGGCAGGTCGAGCAGGACCTGGGTGGTGCTGTTGATCAGGCGGGCGGTGTTCTCGGCCCGCTCCAGGTAGCGGGTCATCCAGTACAGGCTTTCGGCGACGCGGGAGAGCATGTCAGCGGCCCTCCATGTCGACGATCCAGGTGTCCTTGCTGCCGCCGCCCTGGGACGAGTTGACCACCAGGGAACCTTCCTTCATGGCCACCCGGGTCAGGCCGCCGGTGGTGACGTACATGCGGTCGGACTGCAGGACGAAGGGGCGCAGGTCGAGATGGCGCGGCGCCAGCTTGTCGCCGATCAGGGTCGGCGCGGTCGAGATCGACAGGGTCGGCTGGGCCATGTAATTGCGCGGGTTTGCGCGGATCAGTTCGGCGAACTTGGCCCGCTCCTCCGCGGTCGCGCGCGGCCCGATCAGCATGCCGTAGCCGCCCGACTCGTTGGCCGGCTTGACCACCAGCTGGTCCAGGTTGGCCAGCACGTAATCGCGCTGCTCCTCGTACATGCACAGGTAGCTCGGCACGTTGGCCAGGATCGGCTCCTCGCCCAGGTAGTACTTGATCATCTGCGGCACGAAGGCATAGACCACCTTGTCGTCGGCCACCCCGGCGCCGGGCGCGTTGGCGATGCCGACCTTGCCGGCCCGCCAGGCCCGCATCAGGCCCGGCACGCCGAGCACGGAATCGGGCCGGAAGGACTCGGGATCGAGGAAGTCGTCGTCGATACGGCGGTAGATCACGTCGACCCGGCGCAGCCCGGAAATGGTCTTCATGTAGACGCAGTCGTCGTCCTTGACCACCAGGTCGCTGCCCTCGACCAGGAAGGCGCCCATCTGCTGGGCCAGGTAGCTGTGCTCGAAATAGGCCGAGTTGTAGATGCCGGGCGTCAGCACCGCCAGCACCGGGCGTTCACCGTGCCGCGGCGACAGGGCGGCCAGGGTGTCGTGCAACTGGGTCGGGTAGTCGTCGACCGGCAGGATGGTCCCGGCCTGGAACACCTCGGGGAACATCCGTTTCATCATCTGGCGGTTTTCCAGCATGTAGGACACGCCGGAGGGCACCCGCAGGTTGTCTTCCAGGACATAGACGGTGCCGTCCCGGTCGCGCACCAGATCGGTGCCGCAGACATGCGCCCACACCCCAAATCGGGGCGTGATGCCCCGGCATTGGGCGCGGAAGTTCTTCGAGCCTTCCAGGACCTCGATCGGAAACACCCCGTCCTTGACGATGCGCTGTTCGTTGTAGAGGTCGTTGATGAACAGGTTGAGGGCCCGCAGGCGCTGTTTCAGGCCCGCCTCGATGCGCTGCCACTCGGTCAACGCGATGATCCGCGGCACGATGTCGAACGGCCAGGCGCGGTCGATGTTGCCCGCGTCGCTGTAGACGGTGAAGGTGATGCCCATGGTCATGATCGCCGCTTCGACCGCCTTGCGGCGCGCCTCCAGGGCGGCGGCGTCGATGCCGGCGAGATAGTCGAACAGCGGTTGGGCCGCAGGACGCGGCTGGTGGTCGGCCCCGATCAGTTCGTCGTAGGCCTCGCTCAGGCGATAGTTCTCGCAGATGATGTCCATGGTCTTGCCCCTTTAATGACCATGATTCAGCAAGAACCATGCCTATACCTTCTCGGTGTCACGCCATGGGCCGGAAACCGCGCGGATAACAAGCGGCCACTTCCCGTCGAGTTGTTGCCCCCGGCAGCCACATTGTCGGCTTTGTGACAACCCGGACATCGCGCAACCGACTGAAATACAAGGCAATTCGCCATGGCACGGGGCTTGCGATGGGATCCACACCAACGTCAACCCTGCGATCCCATCATGGCCGAGATCATCAAGCGCAACAAAGCCCTGTCGGTGAACCCGCTCAAGGTGAGCCAGCCGGTCGGCGCCTCGCTGGCCTTCCTGGGCATTCACCGGGCGATCCCGATGATGCATGGCTCGCAGGGCTGCACCGCCTTCGCCAAGGTCTTCTTCGTGCGCCACTTCCGCGAGCCGATCCCGCTCCAGACCACGGCCATGGACCAGGGCGCCACGGTGATGGGCGCGGACGAGAA